>JBKPNJ010000032.1:0-12125 GCA_046732575.1 Actinomycetota bacterium | reverse complement strand
TCGCTGGGCAGCAGCGGCGTGTGGGAGCTGTTCATCCCCGGCGTGGCCGACGGCATGCACTACAAGTTCGACATCCTGGGCGCCGACGGAGTGTGGCGGCAGAAGGCCGACCCGCTCGCCGCCTACGCCGAGCACCCACCGGCGACGGCGTCGGTCGTGTACACGTCCACGCACCAGTGGGGTGACGCCGACTGGATGACAGCGCGCCGGAACAGGTCACCGCACGAGTCCGCGATGAGCATCTACGAGGTTCACCTCGGGTCGTGGCGCCTGGGCAGGAGCTACCGTGAGCTGGCCGAGGATCTTGTCGGCTACGTCGCCGATCTCGGCTTCACCCACGTGGAGCTCCTGCCGGTGATGGAGCACCCGTTCGGTGGCTCCTGGGGCTACCAGGTCTCGTCGTACTTCGCACCGACCTCCCGCTTCGGTGAGCCCGATGACTTCCGCTACCTTGTCGACCGGCTCCACCAGGCAGGTGTGGGGGTGATCGTGGACTGGGTCCCGGCGCACTTCCCGAAGGACGAGTGGGCGCTGGCCCGGTTCGACGGCACGCCCCTCTACGAGCATTCCGACCCCTCGCGCGGCGAGCATCCCGAGTGGGGTACCTACATCTTCAACTTCGGCCGCTCCGAGGTCCGCAACTTCCTGGTCTCGAACGCCGTCTACTGGCTGGAGGAGTTCCACATCGACGGGCTGCGCGTCGATGCCGTCGCATCGATGCTCTACCTCGACTACTCGCGCAAGGACGGGGAGTGGACTCCCAACATCTACGGTGGCCGGGAGAACCTGGAGGCGGTGGGGTTCCTGCAGGAGATGAATGCCACCTGTTACCGGCGGGAGCCGGGCACCATCACGATCGCCGAGGAGTCGACGGCCTGGCCGGGCGTTACTCGAGCCACCCATCTGGGAGGACTCGGCTTCGGGTTCAAGTGGAACATGGGCTGGATGCACGACTCGCTGGGATACATGTCGCAGGATCCGGTGCACCGCCAGTACCACCACCACAAGATGACGTTCTCGATGATGTACGCGTACAGCGAGAACTATGTGCTTCCCCTCTCACACGACGAAGTGGTGCACGGCAAGGGGTCGATGCTGCGCAAGATGCCGGGGGACCGCTGGCGGCAGCTGGCCAACGTCCGCGCGTACCTCGCGTACATGTGGGCACACCCGGGGAAGCAGCTGATCTTCATGGGTATGGAGATCGCGCAGGAGGCCGAGTGGGCCGAGAGCCGCGAGCTCGACTGGTGGCTGCTGGACCACGTCGAACACCGCGCCGTCCAGGATCTCGTCCGGGACCTGAACCGGACCTACCGTGAGACCAGGGCACTGTGGGCCAGGGACCACGACCCTTCGGGATTCGCCTGGATCGACGCCAACGACGCCAGCAACAACGTGTTCAGCTTCATCCGCAACGCCCCGGGAGAGCCGCGGCTGGTGTGCGTGGCCAACTTCGCCGCTGTTCCCCACGAGGTGTACCAGCTGGGCCTGCCGGCTGCCGGGGAGTGGCAGGAGGTCCTCAACACCGACGCGGACCGGTACTACGGCTCCGGCGTCGGAAACCTCGGTGTGGTCCGCGCGGAGACCGAGTCGTGGCACGGGCAGCCGGCGTCGGCGACGCTGCGGCTGCCTCCCCTCGGCACGCTCTGGCTGCGACACGCGCCGGCCGAGCCGACCCCGTCCAAGCCGGCCGCGCGGACGGCGAAGCGCCCGGCGAGATCGTGAGCCGGTCGGGCGCCACTCCACACCGTCCCTGTGCCTTCGCGGTCGAACGGCGGTTAGTGTGAGCCGGTGTCCGAGGAGGCCCGGTCCATGGTCGACGGCGACGTGTCGCTGCGCCTGCTCGAGGGTGGTGACGGCGGGTTCGCCGTCACGCACGAGGAATGCCTGATCGGACACATCGCGGTCCGGGTCACCGATCCCGTACACGGCGTCGGCCAGCTGACGTGGGACGACGACCTGGGACGAGCGGCCCAGGGCGTCACCACACGGGCGATCGGACTCGCGGTGCGACACGCATTCTCGTCCCTCGGGCTGCACCGCCTCGAGGCGGTCGTCCCCATCGACGACCGGAGCTCACTGATCGCCGCCTGGCGCAACGGAATGCGCAAAGAGGGGGTGCTTCGCGGCAAGCGCCTCGTCGGAGAGTCGCGAACCGACCTCGTGCAGCTGGCCCGGCTGGCCGACGACCCCGGAGTCGAGACGACTGTCGGGTTCAACGCGCTGCTCAACTCGAGCCTTCCGATCAAGCGCGTGATCGCGCAGATGCTGATCCGCGACGCGGACCGTCGGGTGCTGTTGTGCGAGCTGACGTACAAGCAGGACTGGGACCTTCCGGGCGGAGTCGTCGAACCGTCGGAGTCTCCACGCCAGGCAGCGGTACGCGAGGTCCACGAAGAGCTCGGGCTCGTCGTGGAGCCGCAAGGTCTGCTGGCGGTCGACTGGCTGCCGCCATGGAACGGCTGGGACGACGCGTGCGCATTCGTCTTCGACGGCGGCACTCTCGACGCGCGCATGATCGAGTCCGTCGTCCTTCAGACGCGCGAGCTCAAGAGCATCGCGTTCGTCACACCGGAGGAGGCCGTCGGCAGATGCACCCGGTCGACCTCGGCGAGGATCGACGCACTGGCCTCGACCGTGTCGGGCCTCGTCCCCTATCTCGAGGCCGGCCGAATCACCTGAGCCCTAGGCTGACCCCTCGTGACCTGGCTTGCGTACGGCGTCGGGCTGGGGCTGGGAGTCGGCATCATTCCGGGACCACTGCTCGCACTCGTCCTGGCGAACTCGTTGCGTGGCGGGCTGCGCTCCGGGGTCATCACCTCGTTGGCGCCACTGCCGGCCGATGTCGTCATCATCGCGCTTTCGCTGACGCTCATGCATGTGATGCCGGTTCGGATGGTCGCGCTGCTGGGTGCGGCCGGCGGCGTGGTGGTCATCGGCATCGCAGTCGACGCGTTGCTCGTCACCAGACACGACGATCCGGTTCCCCAGAGCGCGGCGATGCGCCGTGCGTTCTGGGAGTCGGCCCGCATATACGTGCTCAGCCCTTTTCCCTGGCTGTTCTGGCTGACCGCCGGTGGTGCCTTGCTCAGCACGGCGTACAAGGAGACGCCGGTGCACGCGCTGTGGTTCCTTCTGGGCTTCTACGCACTGCTGATAGGAGTGACCCTCGGCTGCTCGCGCGTCGTGTCGGTGACCGGCCGTCGACTCTCGCCGGAGGTCTACCGGCGGGGGCTGCTGGTCGGCGGTTCCGCGCTGGCACTCACCGGTGCGCTCGTCGTCGCGCACTTCCTGCCAGTGGTAGTCGACGTCTCCAACGCGTGACGCCGTCTCGACCGTCCCGCGATGCGGCGGCCCTACTTGGTGAATCCGACGTTCTTCATGTTCAGCTCCAGTGTGGGCGTGACCGTGGACCCCACCACGTTCGTGGGCATCAGGTAGTTGATCGTCTCGTAGTGCACGAAGATCAACGGCGCATCCTCGCGGACGATCTGGCGGATCTGCTTGTAGAGGCCCTGACGTGCGGTCTGATCGGTCTCGGTCCGGGCGCGGTCGATGAGGTCGTCGACCTTGGGGTTGGAGTACTTGCTGGAGTTGATGGGACCACCCGACCTCAGCACCAACGAGTAGAAGTTGTCCGGGTCGATGGTTCGCTCCTGGTACGCCGAGGTGATCTGGTAGTCACCTTTGGAGAACTGGCTGAACCAGACCGACACGTCCACCTGCTTGATGTTCATCGTGATGCCGACCGCCTTGAGCTGTTCCCGCACGACCTCCCCCGTCTTCAGCAGTTCGGGGTACTGCGGCAGTCCGAGGTACTCCACCGTCAGCCCGTTCGAGTACCCGGCGTCGGAGAGCAGTGACTTGGCCTTCTCGACATCCGGTGCGTCGGCGTACGGGTCCACCCCGTCGAACCACGGCGAACCGCTGGGAACCTCTTCGATGCCCACCTCACCGGCGCCGAAGTACGCAATGGCGCGGATGGCCTCCCGGTCCAGGGCCCAGGCAACGGCCTGCCGTACCTCCGGCTTGTCGAACGGGGGTTGTGCGGTGTTCATCGACAAGAAGTCGGGGATGCCGGCCGTCGGTGATGTCACATAGGTGAACCGTGGGTCGTTGCTCAGGGTCGACAGCTGCTGCAGGGGCACTGCATCGACCCAGTCCAGCTCGCCCGACGACAGACCGTCGATGCGGCTCTGGTCGACCAGCAGGAACCGGAAATCGATCTGATCCAGGTACGGCTTCCCGGTCTCGAAGTAGTCGGGGTACTTCGTCACGGTGATGTGGTCGCCCTGTGCCCACTCGACGAACTGGAAGGGGCCGGTGCCGACCGGGTTGCGCGCCGGGTCGGCGGACTCGATGGCCTTCTGGTTCACGATCTCGCCGTTGTTGGCGAGGTTGGACAGGAAGGGGCCGAAAGGCGTCTTGAGATGGAAGATCACCTGGGTAGGGGTGGCCACCTCGACCTCGTCGATGGTGTCGTAGAGGGATGCGTACGCACTCGCGGTCTTCGGGTCCAGGATCCGCATGAAGGTGTACTTCACATCGTTGGCGGTGAACTTCTCGCCATTGTGGAATGACGCATCGTCGACCAGGTCGAACACCCAGGTCCTGTCGTCCTTCTGGTTCCACTTCCTGGCGAGGACGCCGACGAACTGCCCGTCAGGATCGATGTCGACCAGCTTGCTGAAGATGTTGTCGTACACCTGGGCGCCGGTGTAGATCGACGACACCGCGGGATCCAGGGAGTCCGGCTCCCCGGTCAGCGCGGCGTGCAGCGTCCCTCCGGCGACCGGCTTGCCGCTTGGTGTCGAACCGCCGGTCGCTGTCTGCGAAGACGTGTCGTCGTCGGACGAACAAGCCGAAAGCAGCGGTCCGGCCACCAGCAGGCCCGCCCCGAGCCTGCCGCCGCGCACCAGCAGGTCACGACGAGTCAGCGGTGCCCGGAACGCGGCTGGCAGCATGGGTCGGTTGCGATCAACGCTCATCGGACGCTCTCCTTCTCAGAGTTGGACGGGGTGTCGCCGCGGTGCTCGGCGAGGAAGTCGAGGAAGGCCTTGTTGAACGGCTGGGGTCGCTCCCAGAGGCACGCGTGACCGCCCGGTACCGTCTGCCAGCCGGCGCCGGGGATCGCCTCACTCAACCGGCGGGACAGGGCAGTCGGGATGAGGATGTCCTCCTCGCCGGCGAGCACCTGCGTCGGGGTGGTGATCCCGGCGAGCCGGTCGGTGGCGTCATGGGCCTGGATGACGTTGAGCTGAGAGAGGTAGGCGTCGACAGGCATGGCGATGCCGGCCATCTCTGCTTCGAACTCGCGCAGCTCCTCCTCCCGCTCCTCGAAGAACGGCAGGGTGAACGCCCACAGCGTGACATCGCGCATGACGAAGGAGACACCGAGACGGGGAGCCAGGTCCGCCCACATGTCGAACATGCGCGAGCAGAACGGTCCCGGCGCCGCATAGGTGCAGGCCAGGGTGAGCGAGCGCAGGTCGCCGGAATAGGCGAGGGCGTACTCCTGGGCGACCATCCCGCCCATGGACACTCCCATCAGATGGAAGCCGGTGATGCCGAGCTCGTCGACGAGCGCCTTCGTGTCGTCGGCGAGCAACCTGCTGGTGTAGGCGCCGGCCGGCTTGCTCGTCTCTCCCACTCCTCGGTTGTCGAACCGGAGAACCCGGTAACCGGCCGCCAGCAGGTCCTCGATCTGCAGGACCCACGTCTCCAGGTCGTCGGCGAGACCGTTGACGAGAACGATCGTCTCCGATCCGGTGTCGGGACCCTCGAGTCGGTAGTTGATGTCGATGCCGTTCACGGTCGCAGTGGGCATGTTGCTCCTCTCTCAGGGGGTGGGAGATTGTCCGGTGCCGCCCGGGGGTGCTGTCACGGTCGGGTTCCCGGCGGCCGCGGCGGCGACGTGGCAGGCGACCCGATGGCCGCCTCCGAGGTCGCTGAGGTGGGGATCGACGGTCGTACAGGTCCCGATTGCGACTGGGCACCGCGGATGCAGGTGGCACCCCGACGGTGGAGTGAGCGGGCTGGGGAGGTCGCCATGTAGTGGGACCTGCTCGGACCGATGGGTGGGATCGGGGGAGGGAATCGCGCTCAGGAGCGCCCGGGTGTAGGGGTGCTGCGGGTCGGCGAACACTGTTGTCGTGCTCCCGGTCTCGACGATCCGTCCCAGGTACATCACCGCGACGCGGGCACTGATGTGCTGGACGACGGAGAGGTCATGTGCGACGAACATGATCGCCAGCCCCAGGTGCCGCTGCAGGTCGGCGAGCAGGTTCAGGATCTGGGCCTGCACCGACACGTCGAGAGCCGAGACCGGCTCGTCGGCGACGAGCAGGTCCGGGCCGAGGGCCAGGGCGGCGGCGATGCCGACCCGTTGCCGCTGGCCGCCCGAGAGCTCGGCGGGCCGCAGCTCGGCGTACCGCGCGGGCAGGCCGACCTGGTCGAGCAGTTCCCGGACGCGCGCGGCACGCTCGACCGGCGTCCCGATGTCGTAGGAGTCGAGTCCCTCTCTGATGCTGCGCCCGACTGTCCAGCGCGGGTCCAGTGAGCTGAACGGGTCCTGGAACACCGGCTGCACCCGGCGGCGGAACGCCGCCCGCTGGGCACGGGTGCTGGTCGACATGTCCTGGCCGTCGAAGCTGATGCCTCCCGAGGTCGGTCGGGTCAGGCCGAGCACACAGCGGGCGAGCGTCGTCTTGCCGGACCCCGACTCGCCGACCAGTGCCAGGTTCTCGCCGCGACGGATCTCCAGATCGACGCCCGACACCGCGTGGACGACCCTGCTGCGCCACAGTCGTCCGCCCGAAGCCGGGTACGTCTTGACCAGTCCGCGCACCACGAGCAGCGGCGTCTCGATCATGGCCGGCCGCCGGTGGAGAGCTGCTCCCCCGGGGACGCCGTCTGGCTCCCCCCCGCGGCGGCCCGGGTCAGCGGGTCGAGCCAGCACGCTATCTGTTGACCGCCTGGTCCGGTGGCCAGAGGCGGAGTGACCGCGCACTCGGGCATCCGATGGGGGCACCGCGGGGCGAACCTGCAACCGGGTGGCGGCGCCGACAGGTCCGGGACGCCCCCCTCGATCACCCTGAGCGAGCCCGGTGACTGCCCCGCGTCCGGAAGGGCGGAGAGCAGTGCCTGCGTGTACGGATGGCGCGGAGCGGAGAACAGCTCGTTGACCGAGGCGGTCTCCACCAGCTGGCCGGCGTACATGACACCGACCCGGTCGCACACCTGGGCCACGACGCCGAGATCGTGAGTGATCAGCACGATCGCGGTCCCATGCCGCTCGCGCAGGCTGCCGAGCAGCTCCAGTATTTGCGCCTGGATAGTCACGTCGAGGGCGGTGGTGGGTTCGTCGGCGAGCAGCAGCGCCGGTTCATTGGCCAGTGCGGCGGCAATGACGACGCGCTGTCGCATGCCACCGGAGAAGCGGTGCGGCGGATCTGCGTAGCGGCGGGCAGCCTCGGGTATCCCGACCTCGGCGAGCAGGTCCACGGCCCGCGACCGAGCGGCCTTGCCGGAGATCCGGCGATGCGCCGTTATCACCTCGGTCACCTGGGAGCCGATGGAGAAGGTGGGATCCAGTGACGTCATCGGATCCTGGAGGATCATGCTGATCCGGTCACCGCGAAGGTCTCGCATCTGGTCGGGGTCGAGAGCCGACAGCACCTCGCCGGCGAAGGTGACCGAGCCGGTCGTCCGCGCGCTGGCCGGCAGCAGACCCATGATCGCCAGCGACAGCGTGGTCTTGCCGCAGCCGGACTCGCCGACCAGCCCGAAGATCTCTCGCTCTGCCACCTGCAGCGTCACACCGCTGACAGCCGAGACGGTGGCGTCCGGCGTCTGGAAGTCGACGCCGAATTCCCGCACGTCGAGCAGCACCGTGTTCATGGCGCCGACCGTGCAGCCGGTTCGCCCTCTTGCTGCCGAGCGTTGGGCGTCTGCGGGTCGAGCCGGGAGCGCAGCCCGTCCCCGAACAGGTTGAACGCCAGGACCGTCACAGCGATCGCCACCCCGGGGAACACCTCCACCCAGGGCGCCTGGCTGAGGACGTCGCGCCCATCGGACAACATCAGGCCGAGGGAGGAGGTGGGCGGCTGCGCACCGAGCCCGAGGAAGGACAGGGCCGCCTCGATCTGGAGGGCGAAGCCCATCAGCACGCTCGCCTGGACCAGCCCGGGCGCGATCGCGTTCGGCAGCACATGCCGCAGCATGGCTGCCGGATGCGAGCTGCCCCGGGCCCTCGCGGCCTCGACGTAGGGCTGCGCGGACACCACGAGAGCCGAGCCGCGGACCACCCTGGCGATGATCGGCAGGTAGATGACCGCGATCGCGAGCAGGGCCACGAGACTCCCAGGTCCGATGATCGCGATCAGCGAGACGGCGAGCAGCAGTGCCGGAAGGGCCAGGAGCATCTCGATCGGGCGCATCAGCACCGTGTCGACCCGGCCTCCGAAGTAGCCGGCGATGAGCCCGAGGGTGGTTCCGATCAGGAACGCGAGAGCTACCGAGCCGACGGCGACCGCAAGGGAGACCCGGAAGGCGAACATCACCCGGCTCAGGACGTCGCGTCCCAGGGCATCGGAACCGAACGGGTGGGCGAGGTCCGGCGCCGCGAGCACCCGTTCCCCGGAGATCGCCTCGGGGTCGTGCGGGGCGATGACAGGTGCAAGCAGGGCTACGAGGACGAGAAACCCGAGAATGCCCGCACCCACCCGGGTGCGGCGCTGGGGTCCGAGCAGTGAGCGCACGGACCAGCGAGACCGTGGTGCGGCGGCAGCCGCCGGAGCTCCGGTCGATGTGCTCACTGCTCGGTTCCGTCCGCGATGCGAGGGTCCAGCCATCCGATCACGAGGTCGGTGAGCAGGTTGACGAGCAGGAAGAGTGCCGCTATCGCGAGCACGCCGGCCTGTACGACCGGGTAGTTCCGCTGGTTGATCGCAGTGACCACCAGACGGCCGACCCCGGGCAGGGCGAACAGGGTCTCGATCACGATTGCGCCGCCGAGCAGCACGCCGAACTGGATGCCGATGACGGTGGCGATCGGGACCGAGGCGTTGCGGAGCGCATGCTTGAACAGCAGCCGGGAACGCCGTATGCCCTTGGCGCGCAGGTAGATGACGAACGGCCGATCGAGCACCTGCTCCATGGCGCCCTTGGTGGTGCGGAGGATGTAGGCGGTCTCGCCTATCGCCAGGGTGAGGACCGGCAGCAGCATGTACCGGAGATTCTGCGCCGGATCCTCCAGGAAGGGCGTGTAGCCAGACGGCGGCAGCACGTCGAGGGTGGCGGTGAACAGCAGAACCAGCATGATGCCCAGCCAGAAGTCGGGAATGCTGATCCCGGCGACGACGAGGCCCTCGCTCAGCCGGCGAACCCAGTTCGGTCCCGTCGCTGCCTGTACGCCCAGCGGGACGCCGACCACGACAGCCAGGCCCATCGAGACCAGCGTCAGCTCGAGCGTGACGGGCAGCGCCTGGGCAAGCAGATGAGCGAGGGACTCGTGGCTGATGTAGTCCTGGCCCAGATCACCCTGCACCAGACCGCCGACCCAGTCGAGGTACTGCTGCACGAGCGGCTCGTCCAGGCCGAGAGACTCCCTGATCTGCTCGACGTTCCCAGGGGTCGCACGGAAGCCGAGCATCGTCCGGACGGGGTCCCCCGGCACCAGGTGAATCATCAGGAAGATGAACACGCTCATCAAGAGCAGCACCGGGATGGTCAGCGCGATCCGCCTCATCACGAAACCTAGCCGGGCGTTCATCGGCGGCCCTCACCAGGCGCGCGACCCGCCGTGGCAAAGGCATCGCCGTCGGCCCGCTCGACCAGGTCACGGAGGGCGGACTCGGTGAGGGAGAAGTGCTCGGCGGCGAGGGTGCCCGCGCGCGTGGCGCGGCCGGCGATCACCGCTTCGGCCAGCGCGTCGTGCTGCCGCAGCGCCCGGCCGCGTACAGCCGTGGTGTAGGGCTCGGCGCCGAGCCCGAAGCTGACCTGGCTCCGCAGCTGCGTGCTGAGGTTGACCAGGTAGGGGTTATGCGTGGCCTCCGCGATGACGCGGTGCAGCCTCTCGTCAGCGGCTCGGGAGGCCTCACGGTCGTCTCCGGCGCGCTGGTAGGCGGCCAGCTCCGCGCGAATGGCCGCCTCGTCGTCGTCGGTGCGCCGCTCCGCTGCCACCCGGGCGATCAGCCGCTCGATGAGCTGTCTGAAGTCCAGCACACGTTCGAGCCGTGACCAGACCGGCAGCAGGGTGCGCCGTACCATCTCCGCGGACTGCGGCTGCCAGCCCGACCTCACGTACGCCCCCCCGTTGCGTCCACGACGCACCTCCACGTAGCCCGCGGCTGACAGTCGCTGGAGTGCCTCACGCAGAGTGCCACGGCTCACGCCGAGCATCGAGGCGAGATCACGCTCGACCGGGAGGCGCTGGCCGGGCACGTAGACGCCCAACGCGATCGCCGTCACCAGCCGGTCAGCGATCTGCTCACCGGCGTTGCGCAGCTGCAGCGGCTCCAGCAGGCTCTCCCGCAGGTCGAGCGTGGTCACGGCGGTGAAGTCGAAGGCGGCGATCACGACCACCAGTCGGCCATCAGGCGGGTCAGTGTCCTGGCGCCGCGCACGATGCTGTCCAGCTCGACACGTTCGTCGACGCCGTGGATGTCGCGGGCGACCGGTCCGTAGCAGAGGGCCGGACGGTCGAAGTTGTTGACGTAGTACCGAGCGTCGGTGGTGCTGCCGAGCACGTACGTCCGTGGCGGCACCCCGTGGGCGTCGGCGTGCGCAGCACTCACCGAGCGCACGAGAGGGTCGTCGTCGGCGAGGCAGTAGCCCTCCGCGCGATAGCCCGAGCACCGGACTCGTGGCGGGTGGCTCGCCAGCCATTCGTCGGCGGCTCCCGCCGCCGCGATGACCGCACGCAACCGACGCTCGGCCTCGGCGGGAGTCCACTCGCGCGGATATCCGACCCGGATGCGCAACCTGGCGACCGCTGGGACACTCGATGGCCAGTCCCCGGCATTGAGAACGCCGAGGTTGAGGTTGTACGGCCGCTCGACGCCGGCGAAGACCGGATCAAGGTCGCCGGTGTTGAGCTCCCGCTCGAAGGCGCGCAGCGCCGGGACCAGCCGTACGGCGACGTCGATCGGGTTCACGACGCGGTCGGCCGACTCCGCATGGGCGGCCAGTCCCTCGATATCGATGTCGAGCCAGAGGATTCCCACGCCCCCCAGCAGAAGGTTGAGGTCGGTCGGCTCCAACAGCACGACGGCGTCAGCGAGCACCCCGGCGCGGGCCGCTGCGAGGGTGCCGTTGCCGGTGCACTCCTCCTCGATCACACCCAGGAACGTCATCGCCCCCCCGATCGCGTCGGGAGCGACCGCATCCAGCGCGCGAATGGCGAGCACGCCCATCGCGAAGCCGGACTTCATGTCTCCGGCGCCGCGACCCGACAGCCAACCGTCCCGGCGCACCGGCGTGAACGGGTCGGACTCCCACAGCTCTGAGTCACCCGCGGGCACGACGTCGAGGTGCCCGTTGAACATCAGGGACCGCCCGTGGCCGCCATCTCGTCGGCCGACCAGATTGGATCTGCCCTCGTATCCGGTGGAGGCGACACCGGCCAGGGGATCTCCGGCGATGCCGGCCAGCGGCACCGTCTCGACCGCGAAGCCCCGCCGCTCGAGCTCGGTGCCCAGGACGTCGGCGGCGCTGCCCTCGCGCCCGACCGTGCTCGGGCAGGCCACCAGCCGCTCCAAGAACTCGAACGCGTCCTCGGCGTAGCGTCCGACAGCCGCGTCCAGCTCGTCCGGGTCGATGGACAGGATGGCCCCAAATGGTCTAAGCATCGGACTTTTTCCCCAATTGGCTGACCCTACCCCCCGAAGCCCCCCACCGCCATCCGACACTTGTGCGCCGCCATCCGACACTTGTGCGGCTCCATCCGACACTTGTGCGGCGCCATCCGACACTTGTCGCACCCCGTCACAGGAGGCGAGAGGCTCAATCGCCCCGGAGCTAGAACAGGGCGCTGGCGAGGCGCTGGCGGGCGCTGCGCACCCGGGGGTCCTCGTCACCGACCGCGGCGAACAGGTCGATGAGGTGAGCACGAGCACGGTCACGTT
>JBKPNJ010000031.1:0-13802 GCA_046732575.1 Actinomycetota bacterium | reverse complement strand
TCCTCGCTCAGCGTCCCCTCCAGCGGTCCGGAGGCGACAACGCGCCCGTTGCGGAGCAGCAACGCGTGCGTGAAGCCGGGCGGAATCTCCTCGACGTGATGGCTGACCAGTACGGTGGCCGGCGCCGTCTCGTCAGCGGCCAGGGCCGACAGCGTGTCGAGCAGCGCCTCCCGGCCGCCGAGATCGAGACCCGCCGCGGGCTCGTCGAGGAGGAGCAGCTCGGGGTCTGTCATCAGAGCCCGGGCGATCTGCACACGCTTTCGCTCGCCTTCGCTGAGGGTGCCGAACGTCCGGTCGGCCAGATGGGAGACACCGACCTCGGCCAGCAGGTCGTACGCGCGTTGGTGGTCGAGGTCGTCGTAGCGCTCGCGCCACCGGCCGATCACGGCATATGAGGCGGAGACCACCACGTCCCGAACCAGCTCCGAGGGTGGGATGCGCTCCGCCAGCGCCGCGGACGTCAGGCCGATGCGAGGTCGCAGCTCGAACACGTCGATCGTTCCCAGCACCTCACCGAGGATGCCGGCCACACCGCTGGTCGGGTGGATCTGCGCGGCGACGACCTGCAGCAGCGTTGTCTTGCCGGCACCGTTCGGGCCGAGAATGGTCCAGCGCTCATCCTCCTCGACCTGCCATGAGATGCCGTCAAGAAGACGAGATCCGGCGCGAACGACGCTGACGTCGGCGAGCTCGAGTACTGCGCCCATGGATCCCCTCGGGTCACGCCGACGCCATGCCTGTCCGGTCCGACCAGCCCGGTCGTACCGGCCTGGCCAAACCTACCGGGACGCGGACCGGACCGTACGCTGGCACGGTGCCCGATCTCCCTCGAGCAGTCCGGTTCGTCACCTGGTACAACGCCTGGCGGCAAGGAGCCACCAGTCTCGACGAGGCCCACGACGCGATCCGCGCCGGTGATGCGGCCCACCACGTGACCGGGCTCGACGCGGATGGGACGCTTGTGCCACTGATGCTCGCGTTGGGCACGCTCGGCAAGCAGGGCGCCGACTCGGCGCTGCTGGCCCTGCCCGCCCCTGGCGACCCGTTGGGACTCGGCGGTCCTGCACTCTTCAACGGCGAGGCGATCGACGCCGGGGAGGCAGTCCTGCTCCCCGGAGCAGGCTGGGGGCTCATCCCGACCACGGCCGGCCGCGGCGTCGTATGGCAGGCCCACGACGCGCGCCCGCCGCGCGAGCACCCGGATCTGGCCGAGGCGGACCGGGCGCTTCGCACGTCACTGCTGGCGAGCGCCCGCGAGCTGGCGGACCTCGATGTCGCCAGTTGGAAGCCGGCGGCCGCAGACGCTCTGCTCAGCCTGCGCCGCCCGAGTCGACTCGACCACTGGGCCCCCGGTTACCCGGCGACGGCGCTGGCAGTGGCGGCGACCGCGCTGCGGTGCCGCTCGATCGTCGATCTCGCGCTCGACGATGACGGCGGAGCGCTGACGGCGGAACAGGCTGCCAGACGGCGAACGGCTCTGGTACCGCTGGAACGTGCCGCCCGGCGTGGTCTGGTCGCTGCCTGCTCGACATCGCGGCCTGGACAGCGACGCCAGTGATGGACGCCGGACCCACCCTGCTGGTCACGCTGGTCGGTCGTGACCGGCCAGGCGTCACGACGGCTGTGTTCTCCGCACTGGAGGGCTTCCCGGTCGAGGTGCTCGACATCGAGCAGGTCGTGCTGAGGGGCCGGCTGGTGCTCGGGGTGCTCATCACCCTTCCGCGCCAGCAGGCCGCCTTGCGCACGGCGATGACCGCGGCGGCGCGGGGACTGGGTCTGGAGGCCGATTTCGAGGTCGGTACCGGTGACAGCCAGCCGCGCCCTGACGGCCGAAGCCACGTGACGGTTCTCGGTGCGCCGCTGCGGCCGCGAGCGGTCGCCGCCATCGCCGGCCGCGTCGCCGACACCGGCGCCAACATCGACCGCATCGTCAGGATGGCCCGCTACCCGATCACGGCGATCGAGTTCCACGTCTCGGGCACTCCTCCCGATGAGCTTCGCCTGGTCCTGGCGGCGGAGGCGGCCCGCCAGCAGGTCGACGTCGCGGTCCAGCACGCCGGCCTGCAGCGACACGGCATGCGGCTGATCGTGATCGACGTGGACTCCACGCTGGTGCAGGGCGAGGTGATCGAGCTGCTCGCCGCGCGGGCCGGATGCCGGGACGAGGTGGCGCGCATCACCGAGCTCGCGATGCGCGGGGAGCTCGACTTCGCCGAGGCACTGCGGCGCCGAGTGGCGCTGCTCGAGGGGCTCGATGCCGAGCTGCTCGAGTCTGTCTACGGCGACCTGGAGCTGACACCGGGCGCTCGGACGCTGGTCCGCACGCTCAAGAGGCTCGGCTACCGCTTCGCGATCGTCAGCGGCGGCTTCTCCCAGGTGACCGACCGCCTGGCCGCAGACCTCGGCATCGACTTCGCTGCATCCAACACCCTGGAGATCGCCGACGGCCGGCTCACCGGACGGATCACCGGACCGATCCTTGACCGGGCCGGCAAGGCGGACGCGCTGCGGCGGTTCGCGGTTGCTGCCGGCGTCCCTGTCAGCCAGACGGTCGCGATCGGCGACGGTGCGAACGACCTGGACATGCTCGCGGCAGCGGGGCTCGGTGTCGCCTTCAACGCCAAGCCGCTGGTACGCGAGGCGGCCGACGCCGCTGTGAACGTGCCGTATCTCGACGCGATCCTGTACCTGCTGGGGATCACACGGGAGGAGATCGAAGCCGCCGACGCCGCCACCGGGCTGCGGACACCGGCGCCGCCGGTCTAGCCCCTGCCGACGCCGAACTCGCGCAGTCGCGCGGTGCCGGCGGCGACCTGGGACCAGGCGCCATTCACCGCGAACACCGCGAACGCGGACGTGGGAAAGCCCTGGTGCATCGCCGTCCTTGCGTCGCCGGTGCCCTCGCCGTCGTCGAGCAGGTGCGCGAGCGCGGCGATCGTGGGGTTGTGGCCGACGACCACGAGCGACCCGACGTCGTCGTCTGTGGTGTTGACGAGCTCCAGAGCGATGTCCTCGTCGGCGGAGTACAGCGCGTCCTCGACCCGGGTGGCGAGCTTGAGGCCCAGTCCCTCGGCGACGCCCTCCCAGGTCTCCCGGGCGCGTGCCGCCGAGGAGACGAGCGCCTGTTGCGGCCGGACACCGAGCCCGGCCAGCATCTGGCCGGCGGCGATGGCGTCGCCTCGCCCGCGTGCGGTCAGTGAACGCGACCTGTCGTCGGCTGACCCCTGTTCTGCCTTGGAGTGCCGAAGGACCACCAGCTCCCGGCTCATGACCCACAACCTAGCTGCTCTCGATGGCACGCCCGTCTCGCGGTTCCCGAGCGTGGAGGCGCCACTGCCCGCACTTCCGTTCAGCCCGGCGGCGCGAGCTCACCGCATAGGCTGAGCGCCATGTCCGCAGGAGACAGTCCGGGTCGTCCGGGACCGCTCGTTGCCATCGGCGGCGCCGAGGACAAGGTCGGACGGCGCTCGGTCCTGCACGAGTTCGTCGCCCGGGCCGGTGGGGACGCCGCACGGATCGCTGTGGTACCGACGGCTTCCTCGCTGGGCCCGGAGATCCTCGACCGCTACCTGGCGATGTTCCGGGCGCTCGGCGCCGAAGCGGTAGGCGCCCGGCCGGAGACGCGTGACCAGGCCGACGACCATCAGATGGTCCGTCGGCTGGAGGGGGCCAGCGGCATCTTCATGACGGGAGGCAACCAGCTCAAGCTGTCACAGGTGATCGCCGGTACGCGGTTCGGCCAGGCAATCCTCGAGGCCAACGCGGCCGGGGCCGTGGTCGGAGGAACCTCTGCAGGCGCGAGCATCCTGTCGAGCCACATGGTGGCGTTCGGGTCCGGTGGCGCTACCCCGAAGCAGCGGATGACGCAGCTGGCGGCCGGCCTGGGCCTGGTTCGGTCCTGCATCATCGACCAGCACTTCGACCAGCGCAACAGGTACGGCCGGCTGATGATGCTTGTCGCGCAGTCACCCTCTCTGCTCGGCTTGGGTGTGGACGAGGACACTGCCGCGGTCATCAGCGACGGCCACCTGCTCGGGGTCTCCGGCCGTGGGTCGGTCACGATTCTGGACGGCTCACGCGTGCGTTCCAATGCCCATGAGGCGAAACGGACCGCGCCGCTCCTGGTGTCGGGTGCGATTCTGCATGTCCTTCCGGCCGGCTCGCTGTTCGATCTGACCACCCGGTCACTGCTGGCGGCGCCAAGTAGCGTGGTGCTGGCCGAGCCCGGCGAGGAGCCCGAGTCCGTATCCGGCGTCAACGCAACGGCACAGGACATCGCGTCCTTCGGGAGGTCACCATCCGGTCTCGGCCGCCGTCGGCGACGCCGCCCATCGCACCGGCAGGAAGGTGAGCGGCAGTGACGGACCGGCAGACGACCCCGCGACAGTCCACGAGGCCACGTGCCGATCTGGCCATCGTGGAGACCCGGGTCTACCGCGGCCCGAACATCTGGTCGTACGACAAGGCGATCCACCTCGTCGTCGACCTCGGCAGCCTGGAGGAGTGGCCCACCAACACCCTGCCTGGGTTCAGGAACGACCTGCTGCAGATGCTCCCCGGCCTGCGGGAGCACTCCTGCTCGCGCGGACGGCGCGGAGGGTTCGTCGAGCGGCTCACCGAGGGCACCTGGCTCGGCCACGTCACAGAGCACGTCGCCCTGCAGCTGCAGCAGGAGGTCGGTCATGACATGCGGCGGGGGAAGACGCGGCAGGTCCGGGGCGTCCCGGGTCGCTACAACGTCGTCTACGGCTACACCGACGAACAGGTCGGGCTGGCGGCCGCGCGGCTGGCGACCAGGATCGTCAACCACCTGGTCGAGCGCGACCCCGACTTCGACTTCGACGAGGAGCTCGAGCGATTCATCGTGCGCGCCGAGCGCACCGCATTCGGGCCGTCGACGCAGGCCATCCTCGACGAGGCGATGTCCCGAGACATTCCCTGGATCCGGCTCAACCAGCACTCCCTGGTCCAGCTCGGACAAGGCGTGCACCAGAAGCGCATCAGGGCCACGATGACCTCGCAGACATCGGCGATCGCGGTCGACGTGGCGTCCGACAAGGAGCTGACCACCCGGTTGCTGGCCGCGGCCGGACTGCCCGTGCCGCGATCTGAGTCGGTACGCACGGTCGAGCAGGCGGTAGCGGTCGCCGGGCGGCTCGGCTACCCCGTCGTATCCAAGCCGCTGGACGGCAACCACGGCCGCGGCGTCTGCCTCGACCTCGGCGACGCCGACGCGGTACGGCACGCGTTCTCCGACTCCTACGACCAGTCCCGCAGGGGCGTGGTCGTGATCGAGAACCTCATCCTGGGCAAGGACTACCGGTGCCTTGTCATCGATGGACGGATCCAGGCCGTCGCGGAACGCGTACCGGCATCGGTGACCGGAGACGGCGAGCACACCGTCGGGGAGCTGGTCGAGATCACCAATGCCGACCCTCGCCGCGGCGTCGGGCACGAAAAGGTGCTCACGCGCATCAGGCTCGACGCCGCCGCGATCGAGCTGGTCAAGCGCCAGGGATTCGCGCTGGACGATGTGCCGCCGGCGGGGACCGAGATCCGGCTCGCGCTGACCGGGAACATGTCGACAGGGGGCATCTCCATCGACCGAACCATCGAGGCGCATCCGGAGAACGTCGAGATCGCCGAGGAGGCAGCCAGGGTCATCGGTCTGGACATCGCCGGAATCGACTTCATCTGTCCAGACATCACCGAGCCGGTCCGGGAGACCGGCGGCGCGATCTGCGAGGTCAACGCGGCGCCGGGATTCCGGATGCACACCCATCCCACGCTCGGCGATCCGCAGTTCATCTCCAAGCCGGTGGTCGACATGATGTTCCCGCCGGGCGCGCCCAGCCGCATCCCGATCGTCGCGGTCACCGGCACCAACGGGAAGACGACGACGGCGCGGATGATCGCGCACGTCTTCAAGGGCATGGGCCGCAAGGTCGGCATGACCTCTACGGACGGCGTCGTCATCGACGAGCGCCTGGTCATCAGGGCCGATGCCTCGGGCCCGAAGTCCGCCCGGATGGTCCTGCAGAACCCCAGGGTGGACTTCGCTGTCTTCGAGGTGGCCCGCGGCGGGATCCTGCGCGAGGGCCTCGGGTACGAGCGCAACGACGTCGCCGTCGTGCTCAACGTGCAGCCCGATCATCTAGGACTGCGCGGTATCGACACGCTGGACCAGCTCGCCGACGTCAAGGCCGTGCTCGTCGAAGCCGTTCCCCGCCACGGTCATGCCGTTCTCAACGCCGACGACCCGCTGGTCCGCCCGATGCGCCGGCGCTGCTCCGGTGACGTCGTGTACTTCAGCATGCTCGGACCCGGCACTGACGCGTACGAGCTGATCGCCGCGCACTGCCGACGGGGCGGCAAGGCAGTGGTGCTCCAGGCCAGCGAGCGGGGCGAGATGATCGTCGTACGTCACGGGCGGCGCGAGATGCAGCTGGCGTGGACGCACCTGCTGCCTGCCACGTTCGCCGGACGCGCGCGGATGAACGTGCAGAACTCCCTGGCAGCCGCAGCGGCAGCGTTCGCCGCCGGCGCCCCCTTGCACGACATCCGCCAAGGTTTGCGCACGTTCACGACGTCGTACTACCTCTCCCCCGGCCGGCTCAACCAGCTCGAGGTCGACGGCGTGATGGTCATCGTCGACTACTGCCACAACGCGCCGAGCATGCTGATGCTCGGGGACTTCGTCGACAGGATCGGCGACGGGCTGGCGCAGACCACCGAGCTCGGCAAGCCGTCGCGGATCGGCGTCATCGCCACCGCCGGCGACCGGCGCGACGAGGACATGCGTGAGCTCGGGCTGATCGCGGCTCGGCACTTCGACGTGACTGTCGTCCGCGAGGACTCGGCACTTCGTGGTCGTGAGCGCGGGTCGACCGCCGAGCTGGTGGCCCAGGGCGTGCGTGCCGCGATGGCCGACGGCGCCCGTTGCAAGCAGGTCGAGATCGTCGTCGACGAGATCGACGCGGTGCGTCATGCGATGTCGCGAGCAAACAAGTCCGACCTGGTGGTGTTGTGCGTCGACAAGCACGCGGCCGTACTGGCCGAGCTCGAGGGCTGGTCGCATCAGGCGCAGGCGGGCTCCGGCTCCGACGACGAGCCGGTCGGGGACCCCGACTTCACGCCTGGGGCATCGTCGTTGATCCTGCCCCCGTGACTGCTACGGGGTCGGCGCTCGGCCGGCCGGGTCGGGGGCGGGATGCGCGGCGAGCACCTTGCCCCGCAGCTCGTCAGGGCCGTCGACGGATCCCCCTCTCCCGGCCAGCCACGCCTCGAGCTGCCCCCTGTCCTGGTGGCACATGATCGCCACCACGTCGAAGGGCTCCGCCTGGTCGACCAAGCCGTGCAGCGCGTCGAGCTCGGCGTCGTACACCGGCAGATCCGGCACGCCGACACGCCGGGCGCCCTTCCGGAACAGCTCCGTCAGCGCTTCCTGCTCCCGGCCCCTCAGGTAGCGCGACTTGTGTACGACCGCGACCACGTCTGCACCGCGGGCCGCTCTCTCGCCGAGCGCCTGCATGATGTCGTCGGTACGATCCCCGGCTGTACCGAGCCCGAGGAGAAGCCGGCCGCCCGGTCTGCGGACGCCGTCCATGATCTCCAACAGCGCCTCGAGCCCCGCCTCGTTGTGGGCGAGATCGATCACGACCGTCACATCACCGAGCGAGTAGATGTTCATGCGCCCCGGGTTGTGCAGCGGGTCCGGCCGGAACGTCGTCAGTCCCTCGATCACGGCCTCGCGGGGCAGGCCGGCACCGAGCCCCGCCGAGGTCGCGGCCAGGGCGTTCTCGACGTTGAACCTGGAGAGCCCGGCCAGAGTCATCGGCACATCGACCACAGGCAGCAGCGGCTCCGGATCGGCGTCGGCTTGCAGGACACAGATCCATCCGTCGATGACGGTCGTGGCCCGACCGCCGTCGCCGACCACCTCGCGCAGTGACGGCGACCCCGGGTCGCGGGAGAAGGCCCACGTCCGTGCCTTCGTCACCCCACGCATCGCGATGACCCGTGGGTCGTCCCCGTTGAGCACCGCCCATCCCGTGGGTTTGGTGATGCGTGGAACCACGGCCTTGACCTCGGCGAGCTGGTCGAGCGTGTCGATGCCGTGCGCGCCGAGGTGGTCTGCGGAGACGTTGGTCACCAGGCTCACGTCATTGGACATCACGCCGATGCCGCGCAGCAGGATGCCGCCGCGCGCTGTCTCGGTCACCGCCAGCTCGACCTCCTCGTACTCCAGCACGCGTCCCGCACCACTGGGACCCGAGTAGTCACCGGCCTCGACCAGCACCCCGTCGACATAGATCCCGTCGGTACTCGACCAGCCGACGTGGAGCCCTGCGCAGCGCCCGATGTGGGCGATCATCCGGGACGTGGTGGTCTTGCCGTTGGTGCCCGTCACGGCGACGACCGGCACCCGCGCGCGCAGGGTCACCGGTCGGGGGCCGGCATCCACCCTTCGCATGGTGTCGGCGACGTCGCCGACCAGGGCGTCAACGTCACCGGTGGGGAGTGAGTCGAGGACGGTTGCCACCGCTCGCCCGAGTGCCTCCGCCCGGCCCCGGCGGCGCCACGGATAGGCGACCACGACGCGGTTCACGTCCACGGTCGGCCGCACCCGGACGGCCAGCCGGGACGTCCCCGCCTCGGCGGCGATCTGCCGGACCAGACCGGCGACCGCCCGCACCGCGAACCGCTGCCGGAAGCCGCTGCCGACGTCGCCGGGACGGACGTTCCGCAGCCCGATCCGGGCCGCCAGCACGAGGGCCTCGGACTCGGGCACGTTGATCAGTCCCGAGAGGTCCAGCGTGAGCTTGACCGCCGCCCGGGGAAAGTAGAGGTTCGGACCGTCGAGGACACGCAGCTCGACCAGTGACGTGATCTCGTCGGGCATGTCAGCACCCTGTTCTGTTCGGTCGACAGGCTGGCGACTGAGTGCAGCCGTGCCGGCCCCGGACCCGGCGCACCCCGGGGCATCGGCGATCCTGCCAGACTCCGGCGCCTGTCGGACGACGATGGCAGGATCGAGCAGTCGTCGGGCCCGTCTGCCCGATCACGGAGAGAACATCCGCGAAACCAGGAGCCCGCAGATGCCCGGAAACGTTCCCCCTGTCCCCGATGAGCGGGAGGGTCTGCTCGCCTTCCTTGCCCAGCAGCGTTACGTACTCACCCTGGCTGCGTACGGTCTCACCGACGACCAGGCCCGAGCGACACCGTCGACCAGCCGGCTCAGCGTGGGAGGTCTTGTCAAGCACGTCACGGCGACCGAGCGGGGCTGGATGGACCGGGCGATGCTGCGACCGGTGCGTGGCGAGGGGACGGCGGACTACGAGGCGCGCTTTCGGATGGGGCCCGGAGAGACGCTTGCGCAGGTGCTCGCCGACTATGAGACCGTCGCTGCAGAGACCGAGGCAGACGTGGCGCAGATCCCAGATCTTGGACGACCGGTCCCAGTCCCACGCGGCGTCCCGTGGTTCCCACAGGACGTCGACGCATGGTCCGTGCGGTGGGTGCTGCTGCACCTCATCGAGGAAACGGCCCGCCACGCGGGTCACGCCGACATCGTCCGGGAGTCACTGGACGGCGCCACGGCCATCCCCCTGATGGCTGCCGCCGAGGGCTGGCCGGCCAGCGAGTGGCTGCAGCCATGGACGCCGTCGGCCTGACAGCTGGGGACGTTGGTCCGGTACCGCCTGGCGTCCGCTGCTCAGGCACCCATCGCGTGGTAGCCGCCGTCGACGTGGACTATCTCCCCGGTGGTAGCAGGAAAGAAGTCGCTCAGCAGGGCCACGACGGCCTTGGCGGCAGGCTCGTTGTTGCGTTCGTCCCAGCCGAGCGGTGACTTCGCCGCCCACATCGACTCGAGATCTGCAAAACCGGGGATCGCCTTGGCCGCAAGCGTCTTCAGCGGACCGGCGGAGACGAGGTTGACCCGCACGTCCCTCGGTCCGAGATCGCGGGCGAGGTAGCGCGCGGTCGACTC
This sequence comes from Actinomycetota bacterium, assembly GCA_046732575.1. Lineage (GTDB taxonomy): Bacteria > Actinomycetota > Actinomycetes > Propionibacteriales > Nocardioidaceae > JBKPNJ01. The sequence continues at coordinate 3,811 of JBKPNJ010000031.1, read as the reverse complement.
CAGGCCCGCCTTGGCCACGCCCATCCAGTCGTACGCGGGCCAGGCGAAGGTCGCGTCGAAGGTCATGCCGACGACCGAACCCCCCTCCGGCATCATCGGCAGGCAGGCCACCGACAACGAGGCAAGGGAGAACGCCGAGACGTGGATGGCCTGCCCGACATCGGACCACGGTGCGGAGAGGAACTTGCCGCCGAGCATCGTCTCGGGGTTTCCGTAGGCGATGGAGTGTACGACGCCGTCGAGACCGTCGAGGTGCTCTCCGAGCCGGTCGGGAAGCGTCGACAGATGGTCCGCGTCTGTCACGTCGAGCTCTAGAACCGGCGGCTGCCGAGGCAGCCGGCCGGCGATCCTCTTGGTGATCGACAGTGCCCGGCCGAAGTTGGAGATGACGACTTCAGCGCCCTCTTCCTGTGCCACCTTGGCGACGGTGAAGCCGATGGAGGTGTCCATCGTGACCCCCGCAACGAGGATGCGCTTGCCGTCGAGTATTCCCATGTCGTCGTCCCTCCCTGCCGCGCTGACTGCGGGCCCGCTCCGCTCAGTGCCCCATGCCCAGACCGCCGTCGACGGGGATCACCGCCCCGGTGATGTAGCCGGCCTCGTCCGAGGCGACCCACCGGGTGACGGCCGCGATCTCGTCGGTCGACCCGTAGCGGCGCAGCGGGATCGCCTGAAGGTACTCGTCCCTCTTCGCGTCCGGCAGCCCGGCGGTCATCTCGGTCTCGACGAATCCCGGCGCGACGACGTTGGCGGTGATGCCGCGGCTGCCGAGCTCGCGGGCCATCGACCGGGCCATTCCGACCAGGCCGGCCTTGCTGGCGGCATAGTTGATCTGCCCGGCCGAGCCCATCAGCGCCACGACGGAGGAGATGAACACGATCCTGCCGCGGCGCAGGCGCAGCATGCCCCTTGCGGCGCGCCTGGCCACCCGGAAGGACCCGCCGAGGTTGGTCTCGAGAACCGATGACCAGTCGTCCTCGCTCATCCGCAGCAGCAGCGTGTCCCTGGTGATCCCGGCGTTGGCGACCAGAACCTCGACGGCTCCCTGCTTCTCCTCGACCTCGGTGAACGCAGCCTCCACCGCGTCCGGTTCCGTGACGTCGCACCGGACGGTCAGGAAGCCGCGCGGAGGCCGGCCACCGCGGTACGTGATCGCGACGTCGTCACCGGCCTCAGAGAACGCCCGCGCGATCGACAGCCCGATGCCGCGGTTGCCGCCAGTCACCAGCACGGACCTGCCCACGAGGAACCTCCCTGTCGCGAGATGCGCTCTGGAGGCTACCGGCCACGGGCGGCTGTCGCCGCCTGCCTCGAGGCGGTACTGCTCCGGACGGCTGTCCCCCGCCCGACCCTCACTCGTCGTCCTCCAGGCGGAAGCCGAGCTTCATCGTCACCTGGAAGTGCTCGACGTGCCCGTCCTCGATGTGACCGCGCACCTGCTCAACCTCGAACCAGTCGATGTGCCGCAGCGTCCTCGCCGCCCGGGCGACGCCGTTTCTGATGGCAGCGTCGACCCCTTCCGGCGAGGTGCCGACGATCTCTGTGACGCGGTAGGTGCGGCTGGACATGCGTTCTCCTCCAGAGTCGGTCGAGCTTCCGGCGATCGGCGCCGGGCGGTGACCATTGTTGCCGACCGGGCGCGTACGGTGGACCACGGAGGGCGGAATGAAACGCAGGGACGACGCGTCGGTCAACATCACCAGTGCCCGGCCGAGCAAGAGCGCCGATATCCGGTCGCGCGAGGTCCGGTACCTGATCTCGATGGGAGTGCGCACGGCGTGCTTCGTGCTGGCGATCGTGGTGGACGGTCCACTGCGCTGGATCCTCATCGCCGCGTCATTCGTCCTGCCCTACTTCGCGGTCGTGATCGCCAACACCGCGAACCGCACCAACCCACAGGGACCCGATCCGTTCACCACGTCCCCTGCGCTCGAGCTGGGCAGCGCGTGGGATCACGGGTCACCGCTGGCCGATGAGCCACGACACCAGGGCAGCTGAGCGGCTCTCGGCTGGACGACTACACAGGGCCATGAAACACTTTGCATCAAGGCGCTCCGTTCCCCCGTCGGAGCGCGGCAAGGGCGATGCCGGATGACTTCCCCCGTGGTCGTCCGGCATCGCTGCAACTCATCCCCGGGCAGCGCACGGAATGCGCCACGATGAGTCGTGACGATCCGGATTCCGGCACCGACAGCCTGCCGGCCGTGTGCTCGGCGAGGGGATGCACCGCCGGCGCGACCTGGTCGATGCTCTGGAACAACCCGAGGATCCACACATCTGACCGGCGAAAGACGTGGCTCGCCTGTGACGCACATCGGGAGTCGCTGGCCGCGTTCCTGGCCGCCCGTGGTTTCCTGCGTGACGTCGAGCCATTCCCCGACCTGGAGGCGCGATGAAGTTCCTGGTGCTGTGGAGTATCGATCTCGGACTGGTGTCTGAGCAGATGGCAAACGCCATCGGGCGGATGCCGGCGTACGGCGAGGCGCTGGCCGCGGAGGGCAAGGTCATCGCTCGCTATCACGTGGTCGGCGCTCACGGCGGCGCCTGGATCTACGATGTCGACTCTGCCGAGGAGTTCGAGCGGCTGCTCGGTAGGGCGCCGGTGTTCAACTTCGCGCATTACACCCTCCATCCGCTCGCGGACATGGACCTGAGCGCGACACCTCCGACGACTGTCTGATCTGGCCCGCTCGGTCGTTGATACGGACGTCCGGGAATCGGGTATTGACGGACGCACGGAACTGCCCCGAGACTGGCCCGCATGCCCGAGACGCGGCCGATCGGGGCAGAACTCGGCTCCAGCCACCGCTACGTGGCCGGACGTCGGCTCCGTGAGCGGCGGCGCACCCTGGCCCTGACCCAGCAGCAGGTCGCCGCGCGGCTCGGCGCGCTCGGCGCCGCCACCACCAACAAGGCACTGAGCAGCCTGGAGCACGGCGCAACGCTCGACGCTGCCAAGCTGCCCGAGCTCGCTCAGGTGCTCGAGTGCTCGGTCACCTATCTGCTGGGTCTCACCGACGACCCCAGCCGATGGCGCCCGGACCGGGACACCGCGGCGGCGCAGGCTCAGTCAACCGCTGGGCCCACCGCCGGGCACACCGCTCGGCCGGTCGCTGAGCCCGCTGCGCCGACGCCCGGCCGACGCCCATGGATTCTCGGTCCCGAGGTACCGACCGCGAGGCCGAGTGACCGGCCTCGCTCCTCACCGCGGCCCCTGCCTTGACGACTGCTGTGTCCCTGCCCGATCAACATGAAGGTGACAGCGATGGCAAGAACGCTCGTGCGGCGACTGTCGATCCTCCTTTCCCTGGCGCTGCTGGGAGCTGGTTGCGGCGGGGACGACGACTCGGGGTCGTCGTCGAGCTCGATCACCGTCTACACCTGCGTCGACGACTCGACGATCCAGGCGGTCAAGGACGCGTTCGAGGATGCCAATCCCGATGTCGACGTTCAGGTGTTCCGGGCGCCGACCGGTGACCTGAACGCGCGCATCGCCAGCGAGACCCGCTCCGGTGGGCTCAAGGCTGACGTCGTCTGGGCGTGCGATCCGCTGACGATGCAGGGGTACGTCAACCAGGATCTGGTCGGCGGTTGGACGCCTGAGGGGCTGTCGGGTATACCGGCTGCGTTCCGGACCCCCGACTACGTTGGTGTCGCCGTGCTCTACCTGGTCGCGATCTATCACGACGGTGTCCCGGTCCCCAAGGCGTGGTCCGATCTGACCGACCCCCAGTATGCCGACGCCGTGGCGGTGCCGGACCCGAACGTCGCAGCCTCGGCGCTCGGAGCGGTCGGCTACTTCGCCCATGCC
>JBKPNJ010000030.1:0-5692 GCA_046732575.1 Actinomycetota bacterium | reverse complement strand
CGGACAGGTTGTTGAACAGGTTGGTGATGTCGATCGCTATCTCGTCGTCGGCCGTGAGCAGGCCGAGGTCCTCGTACGTCCGTGCGGTCTTCGGGTTGTAGTTGCCGGTGCCGATGTGCGCGTAACGCCGGATGCCGTCTGTCTCGTCGCGAACCACGAGCGACAGCTTGCTGTGTGTCTTGAGCCCGACCATGCCGTACACGACGTGGCAGCCGGCCTGCTCCAGCTTGCGGGCCCAGCGGATGTTGGCCTGCTCGTCGAACCTTGCCTTGAGCTCCACGAGGACCATCACCTGCTTACCGGCCTCTGCGGCGTCGATGAGCGCGTCGATGATCGGCGAGTCGCCGGAGGTGCGGTAGAGGGTCTGCTTGATGGCGAGCACGTGCGGGTCGGCCGCGGCCTGTTCGATGAATCGCTGGACGCTGGTGGCGAACGAGTCGTACGGGTGGTGCACGAGGACGTCGCGCTGCCCGAGCGTGGTGAAAAGGTCAGCGGGGGCGGCGGTCTCCACTTCGGCCAGCTTGGTGTGGGTCGAAGGCACGAACGCGGGGTACTTCAGCCCGGCTCGGTCGAGGTCGGCGATCGCGTGCAACCCGGTCAGATCCAGTGGGCCGGGCAGCAGGAAGACCTCCGAGGGGTTCACGTCGAGCTCGGAGACGAGCAGATCGAGGATGTGCGGGTCGATGGACTCCTCGACCTCGAGCCGGACCGGCGGACCGAAGCGCCGCCTGAGCAGCTCACGCTCGAGGGCCTGCAGCAGGTTCTCGGCGTCGTCCTCCTCGACCTCGAGATCCTCGTTGCGCGTCACCCGGAAGGCGTGGTGCTCCAGGACCTCCATGCCCGGGAAGAGCTGGTCCAGATGCGCCGCGATCACGTCCTCAAGCGGCACGAACCGCTGGTCGCTGACCTCGACGAACCGCCGTGAGTTCGGCGGCACCTTCACCCGCGCGAAGTGCTCCTTGCCCGACTCCGGGTTGCGCACCGTCACCGCCAGGTTCAGCGACAGCCCGGAGATGTAGGGGAACGGGTGAGCCGGATCGACCGCCAGCGGGGTGAGGACCGGAAACACCCGCTCCCGGAACATCTCGTGTGTCTTCTGGCGTTCGTCTTCCGACAGCTCGTCCCAGCGGAGCAGCTCGATGCTCTCCTTGGCCAGTTCCGGCAGCACCTCGTCGTGGAAAGCGCGCCCCTGCCGGCCCATCAGCTCCTGGCTGATCCGCCAGATCGACTCGAGGGTCTCCCGCGGCAGCATGCCGCTGGCCGCGCGCACCGCGACACCGGCGGCGATTCGACGCTTGAGTCCAGCCACTCGAACCATGAAGAACTCGTCGAGGTTGCTGGCGAAGATGGCGAGAAAGCGCACCCTCTCCAGCAGCGGCAGGTCGGGGTCCTCGGCGAGCTCGAGCACCCGTTGGTTGAACTTCAGCCAGGACAGCTCACGATCCAGAAACCGGTCGACCGGGAGGTCGTCCGCCGCGATGTCGTACGGAGGCTCGACATCGAACGGGTCGGAGACCGCGACGGCCACGTCTTCGCGCAAGGACATGGCTCATTTTGACATCTCCCGGTGAACGGAGGGTGAACCCCGCGATTCCGGGCTCATTCTCGGCGATCGGAGCCCTGTCCCTGATCGTCACGCAGGTACATCACGTCGGTGCTCTCGTGTGCGAAGCCCAGCCGCTCGTACACCCTGATCGCTGCCGCGTTGTCCGACTCGACATAGAGGATGGCCGCTGGCAGCCCCAGTCGCTGCAGGTGCCGCAGTCCCGTCAGGGTGAGCAGCCGTCCGAGCCCCATTCCCTGTGCGTCGGGGTCGACCCCGAGGACGTACACCTCGCCGATGTCGCTGTCTCCCCGGTGCACCTTCGTCCAGTGGAATCCGAGCAGTGAGCCGGCACGCTCTGCCAGGAAGAAGCCGGCTGGGTCGAACCAGGGCTCCGCGATCCGGGCATCGAGGTCGGCGCGTGTCATCGCACCCTGCTCGGGGTGGTGCGCGAAGGCCCTGGTGTTGACTGCCAGCCAGGCATCCTCGTCCCGTCCGGGCTCGAACGTGCGTACGGTCACACCGGCCACGTGGTGGCGGGGGGGAAGCGGTTCGTCGAGGGGACGACGCATCAGCCATAGATCGCGGACCCTGCTGAACCCGAGTGAGCGGGCCAGCCTGGCAGCGCCGGGATGGTGACCGTGGGCCCACAGCCGCAGTGACGCCGGCGCGACCGACTCGACGGCCGCCTGAACCAGAGCCCTTCCGAGGCCACGGCCCCGGAACGACGGCCGGACGACCAGCTCCGCGCTCGCGTCCTGGGTCCGGTCGGCGGTGTCGACGTACACATACCCGGCCAGCGTCTGCCCGACTGTCGCCAGCACGTGCCTGACCCCCGGTGTGCCCGACCGGAGCTTGAGGATCGCCTGCTCGTTGAGTGGGCTCGAACCGTCGACGCGCGTGACCTCCACCACCAGTGCGCGCAGTCGCGCGATCTCAGACTCGGAGAGCACGGGTGTGATGCGGACATCCAGGGGCTCGTCGAAGTCGGGTTCGGGGATCACGAGGGTCACGGTATGCCCCGGACGGGGTCAGGGCTGCTGGCGTCGCGGTGTCGGCGTCCCGGTTCGGCGGGGGCCGGGCTGCTCCGTTCCGGTCTCCGGCTCGGGGTGTTCCCCTTGCTCGCGTCGCACGGGCAGCACGAATCGGTACCCGACGTTGCGAACCGTGCCGATGAGGGCGTCGTGCTCGGTCCCGAGCTTGGCTCGTAGCCGGCGAACATGGACGTCGACGGTGCGGGTGCCACCGAAGTAGTCGTACCCCCACACCTCCTGGAGCAGCTGCTGGCGGGAGAAGACCCGTCCTGGGTGCTGTGCCAGGAACTTCAACAGCTCGAACTCCTTGAACGTCAGGTCCAGCGCTGTGCCGCCGATCTTGGTGGTGTACGTCGCCTCGTCGATCACGACCTCTCCGGTACGGATCACGTTGGGCTCCGGCGGCTCGCCGTCTCTGCGGGCGGCGAGCCGCCCGGTCATCAGTCGCAGACGCGCCTCGACCTCGGCCGGACCGGCGCTGTTCAGCACCACATCGTCGCAGCCCCAGTCCGCGGCGACGACCGCGAGCCCGCCCTCGGTGATGATCAGCATCAACGGCACTTCTATACCCGTCGTGCGGATGAGCCGCCCGAGTCCCCGGACGTGTGCGAGGTCGTGCCGGCCGTCGAGGAGTACGACGTCGCAGCTCGGCGCGTCGACCAGGCCCGTCAGCTCCGCGGGGAGGATACGCACATTGTGCGCCAGCAAGCCCAGAGCGGGAAGCACCTCGGCGGAGGACTGCAACGTGTTGGTCAGCAGCAGCAGCGCGCTCACGAGCACCTCCTCGCGATGACCCTGGCGCGGCGTCGAGTGAAAACAGCAAAGGCCCAGGCCGGGTCACCTGGGCCACATCTCATTGGGCAGGATAGCGGACGTGACGACTCGAGCGGCGGCGAGCCAGGGCGCTGACCGAATCATGCTCGGAGTGACGATGCGCTACTGGGCCGGCGCCAAGCACGCCGCCGGGGTCGCCGAGGACGTGGTGCCGGCCGCGACGCTCAGCGAGGCGCTCGACGCCGTCCGCGCTTTGCACGAGGACAGTCCGCGGTTCGGCAGCGTGCTGGGGGTCTGCTCATTCCTGGTCGGCTCGGAGCCGGTCGGGTCCCGCGAAGCCGGGTCGGTCGCGCTCCGGAGCGGCGACGTGGTCGACGTGCTGCCCCCGTTCGCCGGCGGCTAACCCGATGAGCTGGACTCCATGAGTGAACCGAGACGGCCCCGCAGCCGTTCATCGGGTGTGGGGCGTCGAAGCGGTCTCGCGGGCCCCACGGCCGACGAACAGATCGTCCGCGAGCTGTACGCCGAGCACGCGACGGCCTTGCTCGGGTTCGTGTCGAACATGCTCGACGGTGATCGGCAGCGGGCCGAGGACGTGGTGCAGGAGACCTTGCTGCGCGCCTGGCGACACCCGGAGGCGCTGAGCGCGGAACGGGGGTCCACTCGGTCATGGCTGTTCACGGTGGCGAGAAACCTGGTCGTCGACGCGCAGCGAGCACGGGCAGCACGGCCACGTGAGGTGAGCGATGCGGCCCTGGAGACCCAAGCCGTCGATGCCGGTCTCGACGCCCGGATCGAGGCGGCGGCGCTGGGGTGGGAGATCGCCGATGCTCTGGCCGGCCTCGGTGAACGGCATCGGGAGGTGCTCCTCGAGGTCTACTTCCAGGGTCGATCGGTCCAGGAGGCAGCACGCCGTCTCGGCGTACCGCCGGGCACGGTCAAGTCGCGTACCTACTACGCGCTCCGGCAGCTTCGCTTGCTGCTCGAGGAACGAGGAATCGGCGGCTCCGGCCTCGCCGTGGACTGGAATGGGAGGTGAGCTGGTGAGCACTCATACGGAGCTGCGCGAGTCGCTGGGCGCGTACGTGCTTGACGCGCTCGATCCCGACGAGTCCACGCTGGTGCGCGACCATCTGCGGGACTGCCCTGAGTGTCGCGTCGAGTACGACCGGCTCGCCGGCCTGCCCGACGTACTCCGGCTGGTTCCGGAGGTGGCGTGGCGGGACGAGGCTCCGCCGGAGCTCACGCTCGCGCGGCTCCTGGATCGCGTCCGGACCGAGCGCGAGCAAGAGCAGCGCGGAACTCGTCGCAGGCTCTGGCTGGCCACCGCGGCAGCCGGTGCGGTGGCCGCCGCTGTGGTCGGGATCGCGGGGGTGGTGTGGACCCATGGCGGGAACGAGGACGCGCCCATTGCCGAATCGCGGCCGAACCCCACCGCGCCCACGCGGACGTTGGAGGGCACCTCGGCCAACGGCTCCATCCACGGCCGGGTAGAGGTCGTGCCGGTCGGCTGGGGAAGCCGGCTCGATGTCGAGCTCGACGGAGTCGCGCCTGGCAGCTGGTGCGAGCTGCAGGTTGTCGACGCAAGAGGCCACCGCTGGGACGGAGGCTCCTGGTGGGTGCCGGAAACCCCGAAGCAGCTGTACTGGAGCGGTGGCGTCGCGCTGACCCCAGACGACATCGCCGAGGTCAACGTGCTCGACGAGACCGGGGCCCGGCTGCTGTCGTTACGGTCGTGAGGGGTGGGAGCCCATCTTGCATGGTGGGCTTGCCGTCTTGCAGACTGAGACGACGGGTGACACTCCAAGAGGCCGCACGTACTCTCGGGAACATGTCAGGGACAACCGTCTTGACCAAGCGCCGCGCTGTGGACAACTGCCGCACGCGTTCGTGTCTGTGTCGACTGACCTGACGGGACGGCACCCCATTCCGCTCTGATCCGGTTTGTTCCCGATCGTCCTGCGGTACGCCTCGAAGAGTGCTGATCCCTACTCCAAAGCAGTAGCCGGTTCAATCCTGCGCGGCTGGCCATGGCTGCACATCCACCCGGTCCGAACCACACATCGCGAAGATCACACAACGGAAGGCACCTTATGAGCCGCGAAGCAGTGCTTGTTGACTCAAACTGGGTCGAGGATCATCTCTCCGATCCCAACGTCGTGCTCGTCGAGGTCGACGAGGACACCAGCGCCTATGAGAAGGGCCACATCCGTGGCGCCGTCAGGCTCGACTGGAAGAACGACCTGCAGGACCCCGTCCGCCGGGACTTCGTGACCAAGGAGCAGTTCGAGCAACTGCTCTCGGACCGGGGAATATACAACGACAACACGGTCGTCCTGTA
>JBKPNJ010000029.1:0-2715 GCA_046732575.1 Actinomycetota bacterium | reverse complement strand
CTGCATGACCTGCTGGCGACGCGCCGTCGAGATGCCCAGAGGCAATGAGGTGACCGAACGTCGCCGCCACGCCGAATCGGGGAGGAACGCTGAAGCCCTTCTCCAGCGGGAAGGGCGGCTACGCTCGCCGGACGTGCCGCGATCGCTGACTGACTTGCGTCACTCCGCCGCGATCGACGCTGCCTCCGCGGTCGCTGCAGCGCGGCGCTCGTTACGGATCGGCCGATGCCGGGGATAGGTTTGCCCGATGGACGCGGATGCGTTCGTCATGCGGGTTGCGGTGTCGACCGGGGTGATGCTGCCCTATGTGTCGGTCGGTGCGTCCTCCGCGATGCCGGCCCTGCTCCTGCACGCGTGGGGGGAGTCCCGCCGCTCCTTCGACCGCCTGATACCGGCGCTGACCGAGGGCGTGCGCGCGGTGGCTCTTGACCTCCGAGGACATGGGGAGGCTGACAAGCCGACAACCGGGTACGCCCTCACCGAGGCAAGCGAGGACGTTGTCGCCTTCATGGACGCGGTAGGGCTCGGTTCCGCTGTTCTGCTGGGCTCCTCTAGCGGCGGGTACATAGCCCAGCAAGTGGCGGCCACCCACCCGCAACTGGTCGCGGGCCTGATGCTTGTGGGATCGCCGCGCGACCTACGGGGTCGACCGCCTTTCGCTGACGAGGTGGACGAGCTGTCCGATCCCGTGGACCCCGCATGGGTCAGAGAGTCCCTGACGTGGTTCCCGCGGTTCCATCAGGTGCCCGAGTGGTACCTCGAGGATCGGGTCCAAGACGGCGCGCGTGTGCCTGCTCATGTGTGGCGCGAGACGCTCTATGGCCTGTGTACGGCGGAACCTCCCACCGAACTGCAACTATCACCTCTCCCACGCTGATGGTGTGGGGAGACCGAGACCGCCTGTTGTCCCGCGAAGAGCAGGAGCAACTGGCCGCGGCCATCCCCGGCTCGCGGCTTGTCGTCTACGAGAACACGGGTCACCTGGTCCTGTGGGAGCAGCCCGAGCGGGTGGCGCGCGACCTGTCGAGCTTCGCCGAACTGCTCTCACGCCGGAGCTGACCCTTCCTCACGGCTCGAGACGTCACCGCCGACGCCGATCTCGTTGCCGTCGGCATCGTGGAAGACGTACTTCCAGACTGTGTCGTGTTTCTCCACTTCGATCGGCTCGAGCCCTCGCTCGGCGATCCTGCCTGCCTCTGCCACGGGATCGTCGACCCAGATCATGCTGACTCCGCCACCGGCACGCTCCGGGTCCTCGATGATGTACACGTACCGATCCTCGGCCAGTTGCCAGACCGCCTCGACGTCGTTGGGGTAGAACGACGCTTCGCCACCCAGCAGCAGCTCGTACCACTTCACTGCAGTCGCGTAGTCCCGCACTGGTACCCCGGCGAACACTCCGATAGTCACGGGCCGCTCTCCTCTGCTGAATCGGGGTTGCATCTTTCCCGGGGATCTCTCCCGCATTGACGAGACCTGGTCGGCGGCCAAGAGTCATCGGCGCGCCCGTGGCCGGGTCGCGGTTAGGGCCATGCAGGTTACACGCGCGCTTCGACTCCGACCTCTCGTGGCCCGACCTGCCGGGTCCTGGGCGGGGCGCTACCGACGGGTTGGGGATCGGCCGAGGCGCTGCGCGGTGGTGTGTTCGTCCACCTGCCGGTCCGAGGTGGTCGACGGGCATGAGGCTGGTCAAGATGAGTCCGTGCTTGGACTTGAGATGGTTGTGGTGCTCGGGGTCGCCTTGGTCGCGTGTGGCGCGCTCGCCCGCCGCTACCCGATCGCGCCGGCAATCCTGCTCGTGTTGGTCGGGGTGCTGGTCGGGTTCGTGCCGCGCTTTCGGCAGGTCCAGCTGCCGTCGGAGGTGGTGCTCCTGCTGTTCCTGCCCGCGTTGCTGTATTGGGAGAGCTTGACGACCTCGCTGCGGGAGATCCGCAACAACCTGCGGGTCGTGGTTCTGACCAGCACAGCGCTGGTGGTCGCCACCGCCGCCGCGGTCGCCGCCGCTGCGCATGGGCTCGGCCTACAGTGGGGGCCGGCGTGGGTCCTCGGCGCCGCGCTGGCGCCCACCGATGCGACGGCGGTCGGCGTCCTGGCCCGCGACCTGCCGCGCCGTACAGTGACCGTGCTTCGCGCCGAGAGCCTGGTCAACGACGGCACCGCCCTGGTCCTCTACGGGTTGGCCGTGGGCGTGACGGTCGGCGAGGAGCACCTCACCGGCTGGCACGTGTCCTGGCTGCTGGTGCTGGCGTATGGCGGAGGCGTGCTCGCGGGCGCGCTGATCGGGCTGGTCAGCTGGCAGCTGCGCCGCCGGATGGACGACCCCATGCTCGAGGGCATCGCGATGCTGGTGACCCCGTTCGCTGCGTTCCTGCTGGCTGACGCCATCCACGCGTCCGGTGTGCTGGCCGTCGTGGTCTGCGGGCTGTTCATGAGCCAGGTGACGCCACGGATCACCGGTGCGGTGACTCGGCAGATCGTGATTCCGTTCTGGGCGCTGTCCACCACGGTCCTCAGTAGCGCGCTGTTCGTGCTGGTCGGACTCTCGGCCCAATCCGCCTTCCGCGGGCTGGACAGTACCTCCATGTTACGTGCGCTCGCCGACGTCCTCGTCGTTACTGCCGTCGTGATCGGCGTGCGGTGGGTGTGGCTCTACACGACGCCGTACCTCATCCGGCTCCTCGATCGCCGTCCGACCCAGCGGTTGCGCCGTGTCTC
>JBKPNJ010000028.1:0-7660 GCA_046732575.1 Actinomycetota bacterium | reverse complement strand
GACGGCTCGCTCACGGGTACCGTTTGGGAGGGCGTCGTCGCCGAGGCGGTTCGCCGGATCGACGCCGGTGAGCTCGACAAGGTCGTCCTGGCCCGTGACCTGGTGGCGCGGACGCAGGGCGCCATCGACGTCCGCTGGCCGTTGGCCCGCCTCTGCGAGCGATACCCCAGTTGTTGGACCTACTACGTCGACGGCCTGTTCGGTGCGACCCCCGAGCTGCTGATCAAGCGCGAACGGGGGCTCGTCACCTCGCGCGTGCTGGCAGGAACCATCCGGCGTACCGGCGACGACGGTCACGACCTCGCCCTCGCCGCGTCGCTGGCACGCTCCAGCAAGGACCTGGAGGAGCACGAGTACGCCGTCCGCTCGGTGGCCGACGCGCTCGCACCGCACTGCACGAGCATGAACGTGCCGGAGTCGCCGTTCGTGCTGCACCTGCCCAACGTGATGCACCTGGCGTCGGACGTCACCGGGGTGATCGACGACGCCACGACGTCGTTGGGGCTCGCGGCGGCACTGCACCCCTCCGCCGCGGTGGGCGGCACCCCGACGCGGACCGCCACCGAGCTGATCAGCGAGATCGAGGGCATGGACCGCGGTCGGTATGCGGGACCGGTCGGGTGGATGGACGCCGGCGGTGACGGCGAATGGGGGATCGCACTGCGGTGCGCGCAGCTGGACCGGGACCGGGCCCGGCTGTTCGCCGGCTGCGGGATCGTCGCCAACTCCGATCCCGAGGCCGAGCTGGCGGAGTCACAGGCCAAGCTCGTACCGGTCCGCGACGCCCTCGAGTCCTGACCCCCCAGGCTCCCGCGACCCACCCACCCCCCCCCCCGCGCGATCCGACACTTGTTCAGCGCGATCCGACACTTGTTCGGCGCGATCCGACACTTGTTCGGCGCGATCCGAGACTTGTTCGGAGCGATCCGACAGTTGTTCGGCGGGCCGACGCATACTTCGGCGCGATCCGACACCTCGGGCGACTCGGCTAGACCGGCCCGGCAACCCACCGCAGCGGGTCGCCGGCGCCGAGGTCGGTGATCCCGGCGTCGTGCAACGCGCCGACCACCAGCGTGCGCCGGTGGGCGGCGAATGTCAGCACGTGCGCGATCATTCCGCCGTAGGTGAACACCTCGGGGGGCTCGCAGGTCGCGTCGACGAACGTCTCGTCGAGCCGGCCGCCATCGCACACGTCGCGGACGTTCGCCAGGAACGTCGGGCCGACCTCGGCCAGCCGGGCCCGCATGTCCGACGTGCTCTCATCGTCCTCGATGGAGAAGTCGTAGCGCCGCGACGCCATCGCGGCGTTCCACATGTCCATCTGGCCGATCAGCCGGGACAGCAGCGAGCGCAGGGTGGGACTGTCGTCGACGCCCTCCACCGATATCTCGATCGGGGCATCGAGGCGGTCCACTGCCAGCCTCGCCGCCCGCCCGACCATCTCACCGATCAGCCAGACGTGGTGCTCGACCATCTTGACCACGAGATCCATCGAGCTCACCTTCGTTCGTGCGGGCAGCCGAAGGCCACCGGGCGGATGGAAGTGCACGTCGCTCGGCGCCTGGATCTGGATCCGGGTCGGCCGCTTCCTCCAGCGGGACGGAGTCTGCCCGTACGCCCGGGCGAAGGCCCGGGTGAAAGCCTCGTGCGACGAGTACCCGGCCTCGACCGCGATGTCCAGCACGCCGCGGTCGCTGGTCAGCAGCCGGTACGCCGAGCGCTCGAGCAGCACCCGGCGGCGGAACGCGCCCGGCGCCTCACCGGCTGCGGCGGCAACGACACGGTCGAAGTGGTACCGCGACATGTGCGCGCGCCCGGCCAGGTCGGCGCCGTCGACTCCGGGCTGGTCGAACGTCGCCTCCAGCACGGCCACGAACCGGCTGAAGGTGTCGGCCGAGGCGCTCATGCCGGCCATCCTGCGATGCGGCCGCCAGCACGGGCTTGATCTGTCTTGCTCACATGAGGGACCGCAGCGCCTGGTCCACCGCGCGCCGGCTCCCGCGGTCGACCGGCACCTCCAGCACCCGGACGCCTGTCACCTCGGCCGCCAACGCCCCGCGCAGCGCCGGGGCGCTGGACACCAGCTGGTGGGGCGTCCGCGACGCGGCACACATCGAGGCGATGTCGGCGTGCTGCGGAGTGGCGAAGACGCGCTCGAACGCGGGTGCGTGCTCTGCGGCTCCCTGTTCGAGCGTGGCGAAGATCGACCCCCCGTCGTCGTTCACGACCACGATCGTCAGGTCGGGCACCGGCTCCCGCGCTCCGCACAGCAGTCCGTTGCTGTCGTGCAGGAAGGTCAGGTCACCCAGATACGCGAACGCCTTAGACGACTCTCGCGCGAGCGCCGCGCCTACGGCCGTCGACACCGTCCCGTCGATGCCCGACAGCCCTCGGTTCGCGATCGTCTTGCGACGCCGCCCGACGAGATGGGTCGGCATCATCAGGTCAAGATCGCGGATCGGGTTCGAGGACCCGACGACCAGCAGGCCGCCGGGCGGGAGCGCCTCGCCGATGATCCGCGCCACCGCCCAGGGCGACAGCCCCGGCTGCTCGGCCAGCAGCGCGAGGACGCGACGGCCCACGGCGGCGTCGGCGCCGCGCCACTCCTCGAGCCAGGCGTCGTCGTCGCGTTGCGCCACCCCGGCCGCGGTCACCACACGGGCTGCCCGGTTGCCCACGTCCGGCCACAGCAGGCCGTGCGGTGCCACCACGACCAGTTCGAGGTCTGGCCGGGACAGCAGGGCGGTGACCGCCCGCGAGAGTGTCGGATGACCGTAGACGACGACCCGCTCGATGCGGTCCGCCAGCCTCGACTGCCCGAGGAGCAGCCGGTAGTGCGCGACCGGGTTCTCGCCGGTACGGGAACCGGATGACGGCTCCGCGAGCAACGGCCAGCCTCCTGCCTCGGCGAGCTGACGCGCCGGTGGTCCGGCGTCGTCACCGGCGACGACAACGGTCCGCGGCCCGTTGACCAGCTCGTACCGCTCCGGTGCGCGCGGACCGGACACCTGTACCCATGGCCCTCCGCCCGGCCTGCCCTCCAGCGGCCGGGCATCGTGTTCCGGGACCAGTGGTTCGCGCAGCGCGACGTTCAGGTGGACCGGTCCGGGCACCGACGTACGGGAACCTGCGGCCGATGACAGCGCCCGGCCAACCGCGGCGCGAACGACCTCTGCCGCGGTCCCCGACGGGATCTGCGCGAACCACCGCACCGCGTCACCGAACAGCTTGACCTGGTCGGTCGTCTGGTTGGCGCCGGTGCCGAGCAGCTCCATCGGCCGGTCGGCGGACACCACCAGCAACGGCACCCCGGCATGTGCCGCCTCCAGCACGGCCGGGTGCAGGTTGGCTACAGCGGTGCCCGAGGTGGTCACGACGACGACCGGTGCCTGCGACACCTTCGCCATTCCCAGGGCCAGGAAGCCGGCCGTCCGCTCGTCGAATCGGACGTGCAGCCGGATCCGACCGTCGGCGTCGGCGGTGTGGAGCGCGTACGCAACCGGAGCGGAGCGGGATCCGGGGGCGAGCACGGCCTCCCGCACCCCGGACCGGCACAGCTCGTCGACGAGCGTCCGGGCCAGCATCGTCGACTCGTTCACCGGTCACGGTCCATCAGCGCCTGCACGGCAAGGACCCGGGCGCGCCAGCGGTCCGCGGTCGGGCCGTCGGCGGCCACCGCGGCGAAGCGCTCCGGGTCGAGCACGGGCCTGTGGACCGGCAGCACGCCGCCGACCGGTGTCAGCGACTGCCCCACGACATCGTCGGCGAGCAGCTGCACGGTTGCCAGCCCGTTGGCGTACGGCAGCTCCGGCAGCGCGGCGGCGAGCGCCACTCCCGCAGCGATCCCGATCGAGGTCTCCAGCGCGCTGGAGACGACCACCGGCAGGCCGACCCGCTCGGCGACCCGCAGGCAGGCTCGGACGCCGCCGATCGGCTGGACCTTCAGCACCGCGATGTCCGCGGCGTCGAGGGCCCTGACCGTCATCGGGTCGGCGGCGGTGCGAATCGACTCGTCGGCCGCGATCGGGGTGTCCACCCGCCGGCGGACGCGGGCGAGCTGCTCGGTGGTAGCGCACGGCTGCTCGACGTACTCCAGGTCGAACCGCGCCAGCGAGCGGATCCGTGACACCGCCTCGTCCACAGTCCACCCACCGTTGGCGTCGACCCGCACCCTGCCGTTCGGGCCGAGCGCGTCGCGAACGGCCTCCACCCTGGCCAGATCCTCGGCGAAGGGCCGGCCGGGCTCGGCGACCTTGACCTTGGCGGTACGGCAGCCGGTGCCGTCGAGGACGATGCCGGCCGCGGCGGAGGGATCGACCGCGGGCACCGTGCAGTTGACCGGGATCTCGGTGCGGACCGGGTCGGGCCAGCCCCCGTGCGCCGCCTCCGTGGCCGACCGCAGCCAGCTCACGCACGCGGCGTCGTCATAGTCCCAGAACGGGCTGAACTCGGCCCACCCGGCGGGTCCCTCGATCAGCACGCCCTCGCGTACGCCGATGCCGCGAAACCTCGTGCGCATGCCGATGGAGTACGTCAGCATCTCCATGCCGGCAAACCCTACGTCCGGGCCGGCGGCGCGACGTCGGCTCGATGGCCGCCTCAGTAGCCACCCCCGCCACCTGGCAGCCCGGAGGTCTTGAAGTACCACAGCGCAGACGTCGTCCACGCCACCACCACAGCCGTGAACACCAGGCCGCCGAACAGCGGCAGCGCCCAGGAGGGGAGCCGGCGCCAGCGAAGAGCCAGCATCTTCGACACGAACGCGCCGTAGAACAGGCAGCCGGTGACGGAGTGGACCATCACCCTCCGGTCGTAGTCCTGATATCCCAATGACCACAGGCAGTGGTAGGCCACCGGCACGCTCGCCAGCACCGCGAGCGCTCCACTTACCCGGTGCAGCGGGGCGACCCAGCCGGGGGCCGTGGTACGACCGAGCCTGCCGTACATGCGCAGCGCGCTGAGGAGCTGGACAACGGCCAGCGCCACCACGACGGTCGCCAGCCAGATCTTCATAGAGATCAGGTCTGCGAACCCGAGTGTCGAGACGGTCTCACCGGTCGGCTGGTGCTCCCTGCCGTAGATCCCCAGCCCCACCGAGACCACCGCTCCGATGCTCAGCGGAACGAGGACCCGCCAGGCCGGCGTCGACGCCGGAGCCGCGTTCGTCGTCACAGTGCACCTCCTGAGGGAGAGGATGCCGCTCGACGACGCCGATCGCCAGGGTTGCCGCGGCCTGGCGACCGTGTCTTCGGCGTCGGCGACGGATCGAAGCGAGCTCACCTCGACCCACGCTGTCAGACTTGCCCACCATGGCCAGCACCGCCCAGTGGGTCGCCGGCGCCCGGCCGCGTACGCTGCCGGCGGCCATCACACCAGTGCTCGTTGGCTCGGGGGCCGCCGCGTATGCGGACGCGTTCACGTGGTGGAAGGCGCTGTTGGCGCTGACGGTCGCGGTGGCCCTGCAGGTGGCGGTGAACTATGCCAACGACTACTCCGACGGGATCAGGGGCACCGACGCCGACCGCGTCGGTCCGTTCCGGCTGGTCGGATCGCAGGCAGCGGCACCGGCGGCGGTCAAGCGGGCGGCTTTCGCCGGCTTCGCGGTGGCCGCGGTCACCGGGCTGGTGCTGTCGCTCACCACAGCCTGGTGGCTGGTCCTCGTCGGGGCCGCGGCCATCGCCGCTGCCTGGTACTACACCGGCGGGTCACATCCGTACGGCTATCGCGGACTGGGTGAGGTCAGCGTCTTCGTGTTCTTCGGCCTCGTCGCGGTCACCGGGACCGCGTATGTCCAGACCGGTGAGGTGGCCGTCGAGACGGTCCTGGCCGGCGTCGGGGTCGGGTCGCTGGCCTGCGCGATCCTCGTCGCCAACAACCTGCGCGACATCCCCAGTGATCGTCGTGCCGGCAAGCGGACCCTGGCGGTCGCGCTCGCCGAGCATGGCACGCGCCGGCTGTATGTCGGGCTGCTCGCAGCGGCGTTCGCGGCGATGGGTCTGGTCGTCGTCTACATCCAGGTCGACTGGTGGCTGGCAGTCACCGCCCTCCCCTCGCTGGCACTCTCTGTCCGTGCCGCACGCGCGGTGCTGGCCGGTGCCCGCGGGCTCGATCTGGTGCACGTGCTGCGTGACACCGGTCTGGCCGAGCTGTTGTACGGGGTGGCACTGGCCTTTCTGCTGGTGACCGCGTGACCTGGTCGCGGGGCCGGGAGACTCAGCCCGCATCGTCCTCGCGGTCCTCCTTGCGCCGGGACTCCTCCAGTCGGGAGCCCATCCGTGCGGTGATCCGTGTCGCGCGCTCCTCGATGACGACCGCGAACCGTTCACGCGGCCGGCGGAGCACGAAGATGGAGGCGATCGAGGAGAGGACCGCGGCGATCAGGACGGTCCAGAGCAGCGAGACCGTTGACCACGAGACCCAGCTGAAGATCAGCAGCCATATCAGCAGAAAGGCGGCGACGAACAGCCCGACGCGGGCGAGGGTGTAGAGCACGAAGTACTTCACGGTTCTCCAGGCTCCTGGCCGGGTCAGCCGGTGATGATCTCGGCGAACATGGCTGGGTCGACGTTGCCGCCCGAGAGTACCGCGACAGTCCTTCCCGGCAGGGCGGACGCACGCTCGAGGTACGCGGCGGTGGTCACCGCACCGCTGGGCTCGGCGACCAGGTGCGACCGGGCGGCGATCTCACGCACCGCGGCCCGGATCGCCTCCTCGCTGACGGTGACCACGTCATCGACGAGCGCGGTGATGTGGTCCCAGTTGCGCGCCCCCACCGCACCGACGCGAAGGCCGTCGGCGATCGTCTGGCCGGTCCGCTCCGGTGACCACGTGACCCGCCGACCGGCGGCGAACCCCTCGGCGAGGTCGCCGGCCAGCTCAGGCTCACAGCCGATCACACGAACCCGGGGGAGGCGGGCCTTGACCGCTGCGGCGACCCCGGAGATCAGCCCGCCGCCGCCCACCGGGACCAGGACTGTGGCCACGTCGGCGAGGTCGTCGGCGATCTCCAGCCCGATCGTCCCCTGTCCGGCGATCACTCCGAGATCGTCGAACGGGTGGATGACGGATGCCCCCGTGCGCTCGGCCAGCTCCTCGCACGCCCGCTGTCGTTCCGCGACCGGAACCAGCAGCACCTCGGCTCCCTGAGCACGGGTGGCGTCGACCTTCCCCTGCACCGAGCCCTCCGGCATCACGACCGTCGCGGGGACGCCGGCGACCCGGGCGGCGTACGCGACGGCTTGCCCATGGTTGCCCGACGAGTGCGTCATCACACCGAGAGCACGGCGCTGCCGTGGCAGCAGCCCCACGGCGTTCACCGCACCGCGGAGCTTGAAGGCGCCCGTGGGCTGCAGGGACTCCGGCTTCAGCCACATGCCGCGATCGGGACGTGACCCGTCGAGCAGCACCAGCGGCGTGCGCACGCACCAGCCCCGGATGCGCTCCCGCGCCGCCTCGATCTCGGTCAGCGTGACCAGTGTCATGAGGGCACGATGTCACCCCGTCCGGCCCACGCCGCACCGGCCCGACGTCGATCCGGTACCGTCGGGCCAATGCCCGCACCGACACGCTTGAGCGAGTTGTCGGACGGCGACCTAGGCTAGAGGTGTGATCAAGGCGGTTCTCGTTCTCGGTGCGGTCTGTCTCTTATACACATCTGACG
>JBKPNJ010000027.1:0-5134 GCA_046732575.1 Actinomycetota bacterium | reverse complement strand
GCGACGAGCTGCGCATACTCCTCGCAGACCGAGAAGGCACGGCCCAGTGCCGCGGGTGCGAAGGCGCCGGTCCGGTCGACGTCCTGGCCGAGCCGCACGATCTCCAGCCGGCGAACGACATCGGTCAGCTCATCGCCGTCGATGTCGGCGATCAGCAGCCGCAGGGAGTTCGTTCCGCAGTCCACCGCGGCGACGCGGATCACACCGCTTCCCGGACGTCCACGCAGGGTCCGTCCTCCCACCAGGGTGGAAGCATCGCCAGTGCTTCGTCACCCAGTGGGTTGACCCCGGGACCCGCGGCGAGGGCATGGCCGACCAGCACATGCAGACACTTCACCCGGTCCGGCATCCCGCCCGCCGACACCCCGTCGATCTCGGGCACCTCGCCGGCCCGCTTACGGACGGCGAGGTAGTGGTCGTGCGCCGCCCGGTGTGCACTCGCCAGGCCGGCATCGTCACGGATCCGGTGCGTCATTGTGGTCATCAGCCCGGACGCCTCCAGGGTGCCGATCGCCGAGGTGGCGCGGGGGCAGGTGAGGTAGAAGAACGTCGGGAAGGGAGTTCCGTCTTCGAGTCGGGGCTGGGTCGTCACGACGTCGGGCAGCCCGCACGGACACCGGTGCGCGACAGCCTGAGTGGAGCGAGGCTGCCGCCCCAGCTGCCGGGCCACGGCGGCGAGGTCGCGACCGCTCGCCTCTTCGGTCACCGATCCGGCCCCTGCCCGCCTCTTCCTGGCCCGATGTCATGTCGCGGCCCGATCTGCCGGACGGGCTGCCGGTCGGGCACCGACCGTCCGGGCCTGTGGCGCAGGCCGGCCTTCTCGACGCTGCCCCAGGCACCTGCCCACCACGGCGGAGCCGGGCCGGCGACGGTGTCACCAGAGCCGGCGAGGCGATCCTGCACTTCCGACTTCGCATCCGCGCCGACGATGCGGTACCCGATCTGACCGGGCAATACCCACTGCAGCCGTTGCTTCGCCTGGATCTCAACGTACGCCGGGTCCTGCCAGCGCAGCTTCTGCTGCCGCAGCGAGGCCACCGCGATCTGGCTGGAGGTGATCTGCTGTTCGAGCTCGGTGATGTTGCGGCGCTGCTCGAGCCACACGCGCAGGCTCGACGCATACGACACGACGAGCACGGCGACGACCAGAGCGAGGATCGCCGCACGTCCGGTCAGTCGGGGCTTGCGGCCGCCGGACCCGTTCCTGGTGGTTCCCCCTGTCGCCGCACGTGAGGTGCGCCGGGTGCTCGGCGCCCTCCGATCGGCGACCCGGCCACTGCGTCCACGCGCCGGCCCCGGTGTGGCGGACCGGCTGGAGCCGCGAGCCGGCGCGCCGCGAGTGGGAGGCATGGCGGGTGTCAACCCCCGAAGCGCGGAAAGGCAGCACGACCGGCGTAGCGTGCCGCGTCGTCGAGCTCCTCCTCGATGCGCAGCAGCTGGTTGTACTTGGCGACTCTCTCCGAGCGGGCCGGGGCGCCGGTCTTGATCTGACCGCAGTTGGTGGCCACCGCGAGGTCGGCGATCGTGGTGTCCTCGGTTTCGCCGGAGCGATGGCTCATCACGCAGCGGAACCCGCTGCGATGGGCGAGATCCACCGAGTCGAGGGTCTCGGTGAGCGTCCCGATCTGGTTGACCTTGACCAGCAGCGCGTTGGCGCTGGACTCACGGATACCGCGGGAGAGCCGCTCCACGTTGGTCACGAACAGGTCGTCGCCGACCACCTGTACCGACCCGCCGAGGGTGCCGGTCAGGGCCTGCCAGCCCGACCAGTCGTCCTCGCTCAGGGGGTCCTCGATCGAGACGATGGGGTATGCCGACGCCAGCTCGGCGTAGTAGGCGGTCATCTCGTCTGAGGTCTTCCGGCCACCCTCGAACCGATAGCCGGTGGCATCGGCTTCGAAGAACTCCGAGGCGGCGACGTCGAGCGCCAGTCCGACGTCGCTCCCGAGCGTCAGGCCGGTCTCATCGACCGCAGCCGCGATGAGGTCGAGCGCGTCGCGGTTGGAAGGGAGGGACGGCGCGAACCCCCCTTCGTCCCCCAGCCCGGTGGCCAGACCCCGGCTCTTGAGCACCGATTTCAACGCGTGGTAGACCTCCACGCCCTGCTGCAGGGCCTCCCGGTATGTCGACGCCCCCATCGGTGCGATCATGAACTCCTGGATGTCCACGTCGGTATCAGCATGCGCGCCGCCGTTGAGGATGTTCATCAGCGGGACCGGCAGAAGGTAGGCGTTCGGCCCGCCGAGGTAGCGGAACAGCGGCAGGTCGGCCGAGTCGGCCGCAGCCCGGGCGACGGCGAGTGAGACGCCCAGGATCGCGTTCGCGCCCAGCCGGGACTTGTTGGGCGTGCCGTCGAGGTCGATCAGCGCCTGGTCCACCAGCCGCTGCTCGGAGGCTTCGAAGCCGACGAGCTCCGGGCCGATCTCGTCGAGAACCGTGGTGACGGCGCTCTCCACCCCCTTGCCGCCGTAGCGGTCGGTGCCATCCCGCACCTCCACGGCCTCGAACGCGCCCGTCGAGGCACCGGAGGGTACGGAGGCCCGGCCGATGATGCCGTCGTCGAGCGCTACCTCCACCTCGACCGTCGGATTCCCCCGCGAGTCGAGGATCTCTCGGGCCCCGACGGCCTCGATGCTCGCCACGAGTGTCTCCCTCGGATCGGTCAGGTGGGGATCGGCACATCCTAACGGCGGGCGCCGCGCCGCCTGGTACGGCTCGCCCGGGCGCCGCGGCCGACGTTGCCGGCAGCGAGGCGACCGGGAGCTAGCCGCGTTCGCGGGTCCGGACGTCGCGTGCGAACCGGCGCAGCGACGACCGCAAAGACTGCTCGGCATCCAGTCCTGCTTCGCGGGCGGCCGCCACCATCCCCAGCAGCAGGTCGCCGAGCGAGGACTCGTCGATGGGCGGTGGGGCGGCGTGTGCGACCGCCGGATGCCCGGCCTGTGCCGATCGCGAGAGCAGCTTGTCGGCAAGGGTGAGTGCCGGCATCGAGAGAGGGATACCGTCGATGGCTGAGGTCCGCTCCTTCTCCGCTGCCTTGAGCGCGTGCCAGTTCATCTCCACCTCCCCCGGGCCGTCGACCTGGACGTCGGCGAACACGTGGGGGTGGCGCCGGACCAGCTTGTCGACGATTCCCGCCGCGACCTCGTCTATCGTCCATGGCTCGTCGAGGTTCTCTGCGGCGATCCGGGCGTGGAACACGATCTGGAGCAGCAGGTCGCCGAGCTCCTCCCGGATGTGGTCGCGGTCGCCGCCCTCGATCGCCTCGACCGTCTCGTACGTCTCCTCGATGAGGTAGTGCACAAGGGTGAGGTGGGTCTGCTCGCGGTCCCAGGGACAGGCGGTTCGCAGCTGGTCCATCACCGCGACCAGATCGAGCAGGCGAGCGCCAGGCAGGTCGTACGACCCGGTGACCACCTGGAGCACCGGCCGGTGTCCCCCCGCAGGGTCGGCCCCGACCCGGCGGGCCGGCTCACGACGGAACCGTTCCGGCAGCACAGCATCGTCGGGGTCGGCGAGCCAGACGACAGTCCGCGCCGGATCAGAACCGGCCGAGGCATCGGACGCCAGCGGACCAGACAGCAGCGCGTCAAGACCCGCCGGCCGTTCCACCACGTGCACCCCGGCGGCGGCGACGGCCATGGCGAGTGGAGCTGTCCGCGCTGCGCAGCAGACAAGGTCGGCTTCCCACAGCAGCCGCCACGCCGCACCGGTCAGCAGCCCGGGAGCGACCCGCGGACTGGTGCGCAGGAGCACCAGCCTGCTCACGTCGGTCAACAGGTCTGGGAGGCGGCGAGCTGCTCGATCCACTCGGGGCTGAGCTGGGCCTTGCCGCCCTCCAGGGCCGCGGCCGATTGGGCTACTGACAAAGATCCGCTGCCGGCGGTGACGCCGAGGGCGGAGTAGGTGCCGAAGCGCGGGTCGACGTCGACGCCTACCTCGTCGGCATAGCGCACCAGGTAGTCCTGCCCCGCCTGAGCGGCCTTCTTGCCACTCACCGGGGCCGTGGAGTCCCCGGCGAGCTGCTCCTTGCCGATCTCGTTCGTGAGCAGGCTTGCGCGGACCAGGTCGCTGAGCAGGCCGGTGAGCTTCTCTTCCACCGCGGGCGGGAGCTGCTCCGGCAGCGCGGTGCCGGCGGCGAGCTGCCGCTGAACCTCGCCGTCGCTCACCGATATCCCCAGCTTGGCGGCGGCCTGGGTGGCGAGCTCGGACTGGATCAGCACATTGAGGACCGTGGCGCGCAGGTCACGAGTCGCCGTCTGACCGGCCGCCTGTCCACCCTGACTCGCCGCCACGCTGTTGGATACGCAGACGGCGCCCGCAAGGTTGTCGAGGGTGGACTCCTGGATCGTCGTGTCGCCCACGACGGCTGCCGCACCCGGATGCATGGAGCTGCAGCCGGTGAAGGCCGGCAGAAGGGCCACTGACAGGACGGAGGCGATGAGCCTGCCGCCAAGGCGTCCAGGCAGTCGGACCGGCGCGGGTGGTGGGCGGCGACGGCTTCGCGTGCCGCGTCTAGTCATGTCCGCCCTCCGATGCCCTGGCCGGGTCGATCACCGCGTCGACCACCGCATGGCACCAGGCGAGGAGAGCCTCGTCCCGCAGCGGGGAACCGCCGACCCGTGCCGTTGATGGTCTCGGCACCAGGATCGTACGCAGACCCGGCTTGATCACGGTCTTCGGGTAGAGCCGGTTGAGCCGCAGCTGTGCGGACTCGGCAAGGTCGACGGGAGCGAAACGAATGAAGCTGCCCTGTGCATTGACGTCTGTGAGCCCGGCGCCGCGCGCGCGGGCACGCAGCCGGGCGACCTGCAGGAGGCTGGCCACGGGGGCGGGCGGCTCTCCGTACCGGTCGATCAGCTCTGCCTGGATGTCCTCCACGTCGGAGGCTGAGCGTACCTCCGCCAGCTGCTTGTACATCTCCAGCCGAAGTCGCTCACTGGGGATGTAGTCGTGGGGCAGGTGCGCGTCGACAGGAAGCTCGATCTTGACGTCCTTGGTATCAGGCTGGCCGTCGCCGCGATACTCGGCCACCGCCTCACCCACCAGGCGCACATAGAGGTCGAAGCCGACGTCGGCGATGTGCCCGGACTGCTCCGCCCCCAGGAGGTTCCCGGCGCCGCGTATCTCGAGA
>JBKPNJ010000026.1:0-20574 GCA_046732575.1 Actinomycetota bacterium | reverse complement strand
GCACCGACCTGTCGGCGGTCCTCGTCGTTCGGGGTCAGCCGGAGACCCTGTCACAACCTTCAGCGGTCTATCGCGTCGTATCGAGGCTGCGCACCGGTCTGCGGGAGGCGGCCGCGGATCTCGGTCCGGTCGAGAGTGTGCTGGTTCCCGCCCTGGTCGACGGCGATGACGTGGACATGCCGCAGACGGCGGTCGAGGAGTTCCGCACGTGTGGACTCACACATCTGCTCGCGGTGAGCGGGTCGAACCTGACGCTGATGTTGAGTTTCCTCTTGCTGGTCGGACGGCAATGCGGGGTGCGCGCACATGGGCTGACGGCGCTGGGCCTGGCTGCCGTCGTCGGGTTCGTGCTCCTCGCCCGTCCCGAGCCGAGCGTCCTGCGCGCCGCTGCCATGGGTGTGGTGGCAATGGCGGGGCTCACTGCTGGAGGCCGCAGACGAGGGGTTCGAGCACTCTGCGTCGCGGTGCTCGTACTCGTGCTGCTGGACCCCTGGCTGGCGCGCTCGACGGGTTTCCTGCTGTCCTCTCTTGCCACTGCCGGAATCCTGACCCTTGCCCCGTCCTGGCGCGATGCGATGGCCGGATGGCTGCCGCCCTGGCTCGCGGAGAGCCTCGCGATCCCGATGGCGGCGCAGCTGGTCTGCACGCCGGTGATCGCGGCGCTGGCCGGACAGGTGTCCGTGGTGTCGGTCGTGGCCAATCTCGCCGCGGCTCCCGCGGTCGGTCCCGCCACGGTGCTGGGACTGGTGACCTGCCTGGTTTCGATGGTCAACGCAGCGGCGGCGAGCTTGGTGGCCCGCCTCGCGGGCGTCGCGGCGTGGTGGATCGCCGGCGTCGCACACACCGGCGCCGCGCTCCCGGGTGCGGCGTTGCCGTGGCCGATCGGGGTCGGCGGCATCGCACTGCTCGTCCTGTTCTGCCTCGCGGCAACGGCTGCCGCCCCGCGGGTTCTGTCACACCGATATCGGAGCATCGGATTGGTCACCGTGGTCGTGGTCGTGCTGTTGCGACCACCCGGGCTGGCAGATTGGCCACCGCACGGCTGGGTGATGGTCGTTTGTGATGTGGGCCAGGGGGACGGGCTCGTACTCAACGCCGGAGAGGGCATCGGAGTGGTGGTGGACACCGGACCGGATCCAGCGCTGATGGACCGTTGCCTGGACGGCCTCGGGATCAAGACTGTACCGCTGGTAGTGCTCACGCACTTCCATGCCGACCATGTGGAAGGGCTCCCGGGTGTCCTCGAAGGCCGTTCCGTTGGCGAGGTCGAGGTCGGTCCGCTGCCTGACCCTGCCACCCAGGTGGCGGATGTGTTGCGCTGGGCGGGCGACGCGCGGGTGCCTGTCACGCTGGCCGGCTACGGCGAGAGCAGGCGGATCGGTGACCTGCGGTGGACGGTGATCGCGCCCGTCCCGGGCTTCAACCCCATCACCGAGTCGGGCGCGGACGGGTCGCCGCCGAACAACGCGAGCCTTGTACTTCTCGCACAGGTCAACGGCCTCCGGATGCTGTTGACGGGCGACATCGAGCCTCCCGCGCAAGAGGCCATCCTCGCATCGGGCGTCGACGTGCGCGCCGACGTGCTCAAGGTCCCTCACCATGGTTCGAGCCACCAGGACCCCGACTTCATCAATGCGACCGGGGCCGACCTGACGGTGTTGTCGGTCGGGATCGACAACGACTACGGGCATCCCGCCGCCGAGACGCTCGCGCTGCTCCACGCACTCGGTGCGAGGGTCTCCCGGACCGACCTGGACGGCAGCATCGCGGTCGTCCAGACCACCGCAGGTCTTGCCGTGAGAACCCGCCGCTGAACCCGTCCGGCAGGACCGCTGTCGGCTGTCGGCACGGCATGGAATGCTTGCCGCTGATGGCCCGGACAAGTGCGACGGACGTACTTGGATCGGTCCTGCTCGTCTCCGGCCCGGAGGAGTACCTCGCCGAGCGGGAAGTCGCCCAGGTGGCGGCGGCGGTACGCAGGGCCGATCATGACGCTGACCTCACCGAGGTCGCGGCCAGCGACGTCGGTCCTGGGGCACTGGCGGAGTTGACGAGCCCGTCGCTCTTCGCGACCATCCGCGCCGTCGTCGTTCGCGGGTTAGAGGAGCTACCGGAGGAGTCCGTCGCGTCTCTGGTGTCCTACGCCGAGAGCCCTGCCGAGGACATCGCTCTTGTTCTCACTCACAGTGGGGGTCAGAAGGGGAAGAGCACCATCGAGAGGCTACGCAGTGCCGGGGTGACCGAGGTGAGGGCGGACAAGCTCAAGCGCTGGGAACTCGGCAGGTTTACCGCGGCAGAGGCACGGCGGCTGGGAACGAAGATGCCCGAGGAGGCGGCGGAGATCCTGGTGCAGTCAGTAGGTGAGGACCCACGAGCGTTGGCAGCGGCGGTAGAGCAGCTCGTGAGCGATCTCGACGGTGAACCGATCGCCGTGGAGGATGTTCGGCGCTACTTCGACGGACACGCGGAGGTCAAGGGATTCGCCGTGGCCGATGCGGCGCTCGTCGGGGACACGCCGCTGGCACTGGAGCATCTACGCTGGGCGATCCACAACGGGGTGGCGCCGGTGCTGGTGACCAGCGCTTTCGCCAGTGGCCTGAGGGCCCTTGCCAGGTTTCTGTCGGCACCAAAGGGGCTCCGCGAGGGTGACCTGGCCCGGGAGTGCGCGGTCCAACCGTGGAAGCTCAAGGACCTGCGCGTCCAGGCGAGGGGCTGGACGCCCGGTGGCATGACCGCGGCGATCCATGCCGTGGCCCGGGCGGACGCCGACGTCAAGGGCGCGACCGGAGACGCAGACTATGCGCTCGAACGCATGGTCATCGCAGTGGGGCGAGCGAAGTCGTCGACGTGAGGTGTCCGTCTCGAGATACCGCCTGGCCCGGACGCGCTACAACGAGGCCGAACGCCTCGCGATCGCAGACTTCTTGTTCGCGGCCTGGTTCTTGTGGATCACCCCGGCCGAAGCCGCCTTGTCCAGCTTCTTGCTGGCGACCGCCGCGAGCGACCGGGCCTGGTCGTTGTCGCCGGCGTCAGCTGCCTCGCGGAACCTTCGGATCGCGGTCCTCAGGTTGGACTTGACAGACTTGTTGCGCTCGTGTGCGCGGTCGCTCTGCTTGTTGCGCTTGATCTGCGACTTGATGTTCGCCACTGGGCAGGCCTCGAATGTTCAGCTGGTCGGGAGTCGAGCTTTGTCGCGTCCCCGGGGGTCGGGGCACAGAGAACCGATGCGACGTAGCAGCGTATCAGCGTGCACACGACGCCCCCAAATCAGCAGTCTCGACCTGACCCACCCGTCGGCGCAATGACCTCGCGAACCGGGCCGGCTGGGTGGAGATGGGAGGATGAGTCGTGCCCAAGATCGCCGACTCAGCGCCCGAGCCCGGTCGGACCGATCCCGCGATCATCCGAAACTTCTGCATCATCGCGCACATCGACCACGGGAAGTCAACGCTCGCCGACCGAATGCTCCAGCTGACAGGAGTCGTAGACGGCAGAGCGATGCGCGCGCAGTACCTCGACCGGATGGACATCGAACGTGAACGCGGCATCACGATCAAGAGTCAGGCGGTTCGAATGCCGTGGACCGCCACCGCAGGTGAGGCGGTCGGCACGACGTTCGTCCTCAACATGATCGACACGCCGGGGCATGTCGACTTCACCTATGAGGTCTCGCGGTCGCTGGAGGCGTGCGACGCCGCCGTACTGCTGGTCGATGCCGCACAGGGCATCGAGGCGCAGACCCTGGCGAACCTCTACCTGGCGATCGAGGCCGAGCTGCACATCATCCCGGTGCTCAACAAGATCGACCTGCCGAGCGCCCAACCGGACAAGTACGCCGCCGAGCTGGCCCACATCATCGGGTGCGAGGTCGCGGACGTCCTGCAGGTCTCCGCCAAGACTGGGCAGGGCGTGGAGCACCTGCTGAACCTCATCGTGGCCCAGACCCCGCCGCCGAAGGGCCACGCCGACAAGCCTGCGCGCGCGCTCATCTTCGACTCGGTGTACGACACCTATCGGGGTGTCATCACCTACGTGCGCGTCGTCGACGGACGGCTCAGCCACCGCGACCGGATCAAGATGATGTCGACCGGCGCCGTGCACGAGATGCTCGAGGTGGGAGTCATCTCCCCGGAGCCGATCAAGACCGGACATCTGGGCGTTGGTGAGGTCGGCTATCTCATCACCGGCGTCAAGGAGGTCAGGCAGTCCCGCGTCGGAGACACCGTGACCTCCTCGGTCCACGGAGCCGTTCAGCCGCTCAGCGGCTACCGCCACCCCAACCCGATGGTCTATGCCGGGCTCTACCCGTTGGACGGCGACGACTATCCGACGCTCCGGGATGCGCTCGACAAGCTTCAGCTCAACGACGCCGCACTGACGTACGAGCCGGAGACATCGGGCGCTCTGGGCTTCGGCTTCCGGTGCGGCTTCCTCGGCCTCCTGCACATGGAGATCGTTCGGGAGCGACTCGAGCGGGAGTTCGACCTCGACCTGATCTCTACCGCCCCCAACGTGGTCTACCGCATCGAGATGGAGGACGGGACCACACACACCGTCACCAATCCCAGTGAGTACCCCAGTGGGAAGGTCGCCGCGGTCTACGAGCCGGTGGTCCGCGCCACGATCATCAGCCCGGCCGACTTCATCGGCGCCATCATGGATCTCTGCCAGACCCGCCGAGGGTCGCTGCTGGGGATGGACTACCTGTCGGAGGCGCGGGTGGAGATCCGGTACGCCCTGCCGCTCGCCGAGATCGTCTTCGACTTCTTCGACCAGCTGAAGTCCCGTACCAAGGGCTATGCCTCCCTTGACTACGAGCCCACCGGCGAACAGGAGTCCGACCTGGTCAAGGTCGACGTGCTGCTGCACGGTGAGCCGGTCGACGCGTTCAGCGCCATCGTTCACCGGGACACTGCCTACAGCTACGGCGTCGGCCTCGTGCAGAAGCTCAAGGAGCTCATCCCGCGCCAGCAGTTCGAGGTTCCCATCCAGGCCGCCATCGGAGGTCGGGTCATCGCCCGGGAGACGATCCGTGCCATCCGCAAGGATGTGCTCGCCAAGTGCTACGGAGGCGACATCACCCGCAAGCGCAAGCTGCTGGAGAAGCAGAAGGAAGGCAAGAAGCGGATGAAGATGGTGGGCCGGGTGGAGGTTCCGCAGGAGGCCTTCATCGCCGCGCTCAACACCTCCGACACCGGAGAGAAGGCGAAGAGATGACCTGCCGGGACGCGAGGGGCAGAGGGATGACCCCCTGATGGCCGGCGCCGAGGTCCTTTCCGTCAACGTCGGCAGGATCGCCGCCGCATCCTGGGCCACTCCGCTCGGTATGACCGCGATCGACAAGCGCCCCGTGAGTGGCAGGGTCGAGGTCGGCCCGCTCGGGTTGGCCGGGGACCAGCAGGCTGACAAGCGGGATCACGGCGGTGTCGACCAGGCGGTCTACGCCTTCGCGCGCGAGGACCTCGACGTCTGGGCGGTGCGGCTTGGTCGCGACATCACCAATGGCATGTTCGGGGAGAACCTCACGACCCAGGGCATGGACCTCAACGAGGCACTGGTTGGCGAACGCTGGCGCGCAGGCAGCGCGATCCTGGAGGTGGCGCATGCGCGCATCCCATGCAACGTGTTCAAGGGCTGGATGGACGCCAACGGCGTCGACTCGGCCGGATGGGTCAAGAGGTTCGCAGCCGAGGGCCGCCCCGGCGCGTACTTGCGCGTCGTGGAACCCGGTGAGATCGGTTCCGGCGACAGCCTCGACGTCGTCGACCGACCCGACCATGACGTGACCGTCGGGCTGCTGTTCCGGGCCCTGACCACCGAGCGCGAGCTGCTGCCCAGGTTGCTGGTGGCGTCGGCCCTGCCGACTGAGATCAGGAGCGCTGCCGAGCAGTACGCCACGCGCCGCTGAACCGGATCCACCCGCCGCTGTCCGTCGCTACCGTTCGATGGTCAACTGTTCTACGGTGCAACTGTCCGTACCGGGCTCGCGAGTCAACCCGCCTGCCCACCCTCCAGCGGGAGAACCCATGGCATCCTCAGCAGTCGCCGGACTCGACGAGGATCACTCGATCGTCGACAGGCGCGCAGCGAACGTCGGCCGGATGTTCCGGGACCGCGTGGCGGAGACTCCACATCAGGAGGCATACCGATTCCCGGTCGATGACGAATGGATGTCGACCACCTGGAGCGAGACCGGTGAGCAGGTGCGGCGGCTGGCGGCGGGCCTCGTCTCGCTGGGCATCCAGCCGGAGGAGCGGGTGGCCATTGCCTCGGGCACGCGTTACGAATGGGTGCTGGCCGACCTGGCGATCATGTGCTCTGGTGCGGCGACGACCACCGTCTACCCGTCGTCGGTCGGCGATGACGTCGCCTTCATCGTCAGCGACTCGGGCAGCCGGATCGTCTTCGCCGAGGACGCCGAACAGGTCGAGAAGCTGCGACAGCGTCGCCCGGACCTTCCGTGCGTGGACAGGATCGTCATCTTCGACGGGCCAGGTGACGGTGACTGGGTCATCGACATGGATGAGCTGGCCAGCCGCGGCGATGCGTTGCTCGAGCAGACACCGTCTGCGGTCGACGACCGGGTCGACGGGACCCGGCCCGAGCACCTCGCAACGCTCATCTACACCTCAGGGACGACGGGGCGTCCCAAAGGAGTACGGCTGCTGCAGTCGGCATGGACCTATGAGGGTGCCGCGATCGACGCAATGGCCATCCTCGGGCCATCCGACCTCCAGTATCTCTGGCTGCCGATGGCACACTCCTTCGGGAAGGTGCTGCTGGTCACCCAGTTGGCCGTGGGCTTCCCGACTGCCATCGACGGTCGTGTCGACAGGATCATCGACAACCTGTCGGTCGTCAGACCCACGTTCATGGGCGCCGCTCCGCGGATCTTCGAGAAGGCCCACGCGCGGATCGTGACACTCGCCCACAACGAGGGTGGCGTCAAGGCCAAGATCTTCGACCGTGCATTCGAGGTGGGGCTCGAGGTATCACGACGCCGGCTGTCCGGAAGGACGGTCCCGCCGCTGCTGGTGGTGCAACACCGATTGTTCGACAGGCTGGTATTCGCCAAGATCCGAGCGCGGTTCGGCGGGCGTCTGCGGTTCTTCATCTCCGGAGCCGCCGCCCTCAACCGCGACGTGGCCGAATGGTTCCATGCGGCAGGCATCTTGATCCTCGAGGGTTACGGGCTGACCGAGACATCCGCGGGATCGGCGGTGAACCGACCTGACCGCTTCAGGTTCGGCAGCGTCGGCCTCGCCTTTCCCGGAACCATGGTCAGGACCGCCGATGACGGTGAGATCCTCATCAAGGGCCCGGGAGTCATGGACGGCTACCAGCAGCTCACACAGGCGACCAGCGACACGCTCTCCGAGGACGGATGGTTGCGGACCGGTGACATCGGGGAGATCGACGGGGAGGGGTTCATCCGCATCACCGACCGGAAGAAGGACCTGTTCAAGACGTCCGGCGGCAAGTACGTCGCACCGTCGATGATCGAGAGCCAGTTCAAGGCGATCTGTCCAGTGGCCAGCCAGATGCTCGTTCACGGCGACCAGCGCAGCTTCTGCACAGCTCTGGTGACCCTGGATCCGGAGGCGATGGATGCCTGGGCCGATCGCAACGGGATGCCCGGCCACTCCTACCGTGAGCTCGTCACCTCCAAGCCGGTGCGCGCGATGGTCGAGGGTTACATCTCCACGCTCAACTCGAAGCTGAACCGGTGGGAGACGATCAAGAAGTTCGCGATCCTCGACCACGACCTGACCGTGGAGTCCGGCGAGCTGACCCCGAGCCAGAAGGTCAAGCGCAAGGTCGTGGAGGACAACAACCGGGCGATACTCGATTCCCTGTACGAGTAGCCGACTGCGGGTCGGCGGCTGAGACAATCGGGCATGCCGCCCGCACAGCCAGCCGGTGAGACCGCCCCTGCGGACGGGTCGCTACCCTCCGCATCTCTCGTGCAGTGGGGGAGACGCCCCTTCGGTTTCTATGTGCACGTGCCGTTCTGCGCGGTCCGCTGTGGCTACTGCGACTTCAACACCTATACGGCCGCCGAGATCGGTGAGGCGACCGGCGCCTCCCGGGACACCTATGCGTCGGCTGCGATCGCTGAGATCCGGCTGGCTCGCCGGCTGTTAGGGGATGCCGCTGTCCCGGTGGAGACCGTCTTCGTCGGCGGTGGTACCCCCACGCTGCTCTCGCCCGGCGACCTGGTGAGCATCGTGGGCGCGATCGACTCGGAGTTCGGACTGGCAACGAACGCCGAGGTGACGACCGAGGCCAACCCCGACAGCGTCGACGAGGAGGATCTTTACCAGCTCAGAAGCGGAGGCTTCAACCGCATCTCGTTGGGCGTGCAGTCGTCGCGCCGACACGTGCTGGCCACGCTCGACCGGACGCACGATCCGGACCGCGTGCCCGCCGTGGTCCACTGGGCGCGGAACGCCGGTTTCGAGCAGCTGAACCTCGACCTCATCTACGGCACCCCTGGTGAGTCACTCGACGACTGGAGGGCGAGCCTGGAGACGACGCTGCTCCTGCACCCGGATCACGTCAGCGCCTACGCGCTGATCGTGGAGGACGGGACCGCGCTCGCGCGACGGGTCGCCCGCGGTGAGCTGCCGATGACGGACGACGACGACCAGGCGGACAAGTACCTTCTCGCCGAGGGCGTGCTCGCCGCAAGCGGCATGCGGTGGTACGAGGTGTCGAACTGGGCGACATCGACCGAGTCCCGGTCCCGGCACAACCTGCTGTACTGGACCGGCGCAGACTGGTGGGGGATCGGGCCGGGCGCCCACTCACACGTGGCCGGAACCCGGTGGTGGAACGTGAAGCATCCTGCGGCGTACGCCGAACGGCTGGCCGGCGGTCGCAGCCCGGCGGCGGCACGTGAGCTGTTGAGCCAGCCGACCCGGCGCCTGGAGCGGGTGATGCTGGAGCTCCGCCTCGACTCGGGACTGCCGGTCGATGTGCTCGACTCGAGTGGTCTGGCCGCCCTCGACGGGCTGGTCCAGCGCGGGCTCGTCGAGCCCGCCCCGCTGGCCGCCGGGGCCGTTGTGCTCACCGTCAACGGACGTCTCCTCGTCGACGGCGTCGTCCGGGCACTCATCGCCTGACCCACGCCACCGGGTGCCCCTGAGCGCCAGCCCAGCCCCAACCCATGCGCGATCCGACACTTATCCGCCGCGATCCGACACTTATCCGGCGCGATCCGACACTTATGCGGGGGTGATCCGACACTTGTCAGTTGCCGGGCAGCTCGGGGAGCGTCGGACTCCACCGGCCAGCGGTGCGACTCGGTGACCACCAATGCGCCCGAACCCGTTGAGCGGTCCTGCTGCTGCTCGACATGAGACCCGCCGCGGACGTTCGGAGACAACAACTGTGCGGTCTGCTGAAGGAAGGCGCGCAGCGTTCGCTGTCGGATGACGGCGGATAAGTGTCGGATCGCGCCGGATAAGTGTCGGATCGCGGCGGACAAGTGTCGGATGACGGGCAGGCGCTCCGACCTCGGCGACGTGGACGTCGAACGACGCCTGGCGTCGGGCGAAGCGTGGATCAGGCAGCTCGACCGGTGTTCGACACGCAGCAGAGCGTCCCACGCCGCGTAGACTGGCACTCGCTCCGACGGAGTGCCAGGAAGACAGGATGCCGCAGCCAGCGAGGAGGTGCCGGCATGGACGACCGCAAGCTCGACGTGCTGCGCGCGATCGTCGAGGACTACGTCAGCACCCAGGAGCCGGTCGGGTCGAAGGCACTGGTCGAACGCCATCACCTGGGCGTCTCGCCCGCGACGGTGCGCAACGACATGGCGGTGCTGGAGGAGGAAGGCTTCATCACCCAGCCGCACACGAGTGCCGGTCGCATTCCCACCGACAAGGGCTACCGGCTCTTCGTGGACAGGCTGACCGGCGTCAAGCCGCTCACACCCGCCGAGCGTCGAGCCATCTCGACATTCCTCGAGGGCGCGGTCGACCTCGACGACGTCGTCCAGCGCACCGTGCGGATGCTGGCGCAGCTGACCCGCCAGGTGGCAATCGTGCAGTACCCCTCGCTGGCTCGGTCCTCGGTGCGGCACGTCGAACTGGTCACACTGAGTCCGACACGGCTGCTGCTGGTCCTCATCACCAGCACGGGGCGGGTGGAGCAGCGGGTGATCGACCTGTCCGAACCGGTCGACGAGACCTTGGTCGGCGACCTCCGGGCGCGACTGAACGCTGCTGTCATCGGCCACCGGCTCAGCGATGCAGCCTCCAACGTGAGCTCGCTGCCGGAGGTCTTCGACGTGGCCGACCGGCCGACAGTGGTGAGCGTCGTGGCGACGCTGATCGCCGCCTTCTCCGACGAGCGCTCCGATGAGCGGGTCGCGATCGGCGGAACCGGCAACCTGGCGCGCTTCGGTGACGGTTTCGACCTGTCGATCAAGCCGATGCTCGAAGCCCTCGAGGAGCACGTCGTGCTGCTGAAGCTGCTGGGTGAGGCCAGCAGTCCCAGTACGTTGACCGTACGCATCGGTCATGAGGTGCCCTATCACCAGCTCTCGGCGACCTCGGTGGTCGCCACCGGCTATGGGCCCGGCGACGAGGCGCTGGCCACCTTGGGCATCGTGGGACCCACCAGGATGGACTACCCCGGGACGATGGCGGCTGTGCGTGCCGTGGCCCGTTACGTTTCACAGATACTCGCCGAGTCCTGAGCTCAGGACGTTCCGGTTCCGTACGACGAAGGCAGACAAACCCGCATGGCGCAGAGAAGTCAGGACTACTACACCACCCTCGGCGTTGCCCGCGACGCCAGCTCCGAGGACATCAAGAGGGCGTACCGCCGGCTCGCCCGCCGGCTGCACCCCGATGTCAACGGCGACCCGGGGACCGAGGAGCGCTTCAAGGAGGTCACCAGGGCCTACGAGGTGCTGTCGGACCCGAGCAAGCGCGAGCTCTACGACCTCGGCGGCGACCCATTGGCCGCCTCGGGGCCAGACGGGGGGTTCGGGCCGGGCTTCTCGTTCACAGACATCATGGACGCGTTCTTCGGGCAGAACGCGCAGCGTGGCCCACGACCGCGGTCCAGGCGCGGCCAGGACGCGCTGATCCGGTTGGACGTCGAGCTCGCCGAGGCCGCGTTCGGCACCACGCGCGAGATAAAGGTCGACACCGCCGTCGCCTGTCCGAAGTGCCATGGCAACGGCGCGGAACCCGGTTCGCAGCCGGTCAGCTGTGAGACCTGCCACGGACGCGGGGAGATCCTGCACAGCCAACGATCGTTTCTGGGCGAGATCCGGACCACGCGGCCGTGTCCCACCTGTCGCGGATTCGGCTCGA
The DNA here is from genome assembly GCA_046732575.1 of Actinomycetota bacterium. Lineage (GTDB taxonomy): Bacteria > Actinomycetota > Actinomycetes > Propionibacteriales > Nocardioidaceae > JBKPNJ01. The sequence goes on along the minus strand of JBKPNJ010000026.1, from coordinate 9,244 downwards.
TCATCCCCGATCCCTGCAAGGAATGTGCCGGGGACGGACGTGTCCGCACTCGTAGGACCCTCAGCGTGAAGCTCCCTGCAGGTGTCGACAGCGGTACCCGGGTACAGCTGGCGGGCGAGGGGGAGGTTGGCTCGGGCGGGGGGCCGGCGGGTGATCTCTACGTCGAGGTCGAGGTCGCGCCGCATCCCATCTTCACCCGCAGCGGTGACGAGCTGATGACAAGCGTGTCGTTGCCGATGACCGCGGCCGCCCTGGGCACCCACATCGAGCTGCCGACACTGGAGGCCGACCTGGGCGGTGACGGGGTGCAGACCACCATCCCCCTGGACATCGAGGCGGGCATGCAGTCCGGTGAGCGTATCGTCGTCGGTGGACGGGGAGTGCCCCGGTTGCGCGGTACCGGACGCGGCGACCTCATCGTCCGTGTCCTGGTCGAGACGCCCACCAGGTTGGACGCGCGACAGGAGGAGCTGCTGGCCGAGCTCGCGCAGCTACGGGACGAGGAGCGCCCGGTGGGCAACTTCGCCCCGCAGCACAAGGGTGTCTTCGGGCGGCTGCGCGACGCGTTCAACCCACGGTAGGCATGACCCCTCCGGTATTCCTCGTCGACGCAGCTGCACTGCTCGCTGACCCGGTCCGGGTGGAAGGGGACGAGGGACGCCACGCTGCTGTCGTCCGCCGGATCCGCGTCGGTGAGACCGTACGCCTGACCGACGGCGCGGGTCGCGCGGCTGACTGCACGGTGATCGACGTGAACACCCACGGCATGGTGTGCGCCGTGAGGAATCGCTTCGAGCTGCCGGCGCCGAACCCGAGGTTCACCGCGGTTCAGGCGCTCGCCAAGGGAAACCGCGCTGAGCTCGCCGTCGAGATGCTGACAGAGATCGGCATCGACGTCATCGTCGCCTGGGCGGCAGCCAGGTCCATCGTCCAGTGGACCCCGGAACGGGCCGACAAGGGGTTGGCCCGTTGGCGGTCCGTTGCGCGTGAGTCATCCAAGCAGGCAAGGCGCGTCTGGCTTCCCGAGGTTCGCGGGCTGGCCTCGACGGGGCAGGTCTGCGAGCTGCTCGCCGGCGCCGGATCCGCTGTCGTGCTGCACGCGGCCGGCGGCCGATCAGTGGACGAGGTGGCGGTCGGCGACGTCGGCGACGTCGTGCTCGTGATCGGTCCCGAGGGCGGATTCTACGACGACGAGCTGGTCGCATTCGAGTCGGCCGGTGCCGTGCCGATGCGGCTCGGAGACACCGTCCTGCGTACCTCGACCGCCGGCGTCGCGGGCGCCGCCGTGCTCCTGTCTAGGACGGCCCGGTGGACGGGGGGGTAGGCCCAGCCAGCTCGACGGCGGCCGGCGGCCTACTGGACGGTGAAGTCCTTGGTGTCCTCCCACATCAGCTTCCCACTGTCGGCACTGGACTCCCAGGTACGGACCGTGTAGTCGCCCGGAGGAAGGTCGACGGTGAACGAGAACGGCTTCGCGATGCCCATGGATCCGGCGATCTCCGCTCCCTGGCGTACGACACGACCGTTGTGCCGGATCACCCAGGGCACGTTGCCCTCGAATGTTGCGGCTAGCCCGCGAATGGTGACCGGGGCGCTCACCGTCTCACCCTGCGCGGGACTGGTGAACTGCAACGGCGACACGACTGTCAGCGGGTCGGCTGCCGGAATCGCGGGGTTACTCCCCGTAAGCCAGAGCTGGTCGACCGGTCGCCCGTTGACAGCGACAACCACTGGATCGGTCGAGCCGAGGGCCGCCTGGACTGTGTAGACGAGCTGCTGAACGATGAGTTCGCCACGCGGGGACCGCCCCTGCATGCTGGCGTACTGGCCGGACGGCGCCGCGGTCAGCTCGACGTCGATGATGCCGGCCTCATGGGTCACCGACTTGACGTCGACGGGATCCGGCTGTTCACCGAGCGACGTCCACATGTTCAGGTAGTCCGGGTCGCGGGGTGACATGGTCAGCAGTGCGTGCACGGCGTCGACGCCGATGTGACCAGTTCCCGCGATGGTGCGCCGCTCGAGGTACAGCCGGTCGTCGGCAGGACTGGTGCGGTTGACGCCGAGTCCTATGAAGTACACCGGCACCGACACCTCACGATGCGCGCCGCCATCGGCGACGGGAGGGTTGCGGTCGGGCGTAGGAGACAGCGCTCCCTGCGCCAGCAGAACCACGGCGGTTATCGTCGCAGCGGCCGCGAGGCTCGCTCCACCGACCACGAACCAGCGCCGTCCACCCAGGCTGCCCCGGGTGCTCACCCGCCGGGTGCGTGCGAGGATGGCGTCCAGAGAGTCGCCCGGCTCGGCGCCCTCGACCTCGGCGCGCATCGCCTCGCGCAGCTCGCGTTCGATGTTGTCCATGGTCACTGCTCCAATACCTTGCGCAGGGCGGCGATGCCGCGGGCGGCATGGCTTTTCACCGCGCCCCTGCTGATGTTCAGGGTTGCGGCGATGTCCGCCTCCGACATGTCGAGGTAGTAACGCAGCACGAGCGTCTCGCGCTGTCGCCCGGACAACCCCTGAAGCGCCCGCATCATCTCCGCACGTCGCTCGTTGTCCAGCACCTGCGCGTCCGCCCCGACGGCGTGGCCGGCGGTCTCCCGGTCGTGCTTGGCAATGACTGCCCGGTGCCGAAGTACGGATCTCGAGCGGTTGACAACCGTGCGGCGCAGGTATGCCACCGCCTTGTCGGGATCTCGCAAGCGCCGCCAGTGCGCGTGCATTGCCACGAACGCGTCTTGCGTCACCTCTTCTGCCACGTGGGAATCGCGAAGCAGCAACGTCGACAGTCGTACCAGCGATGCGTAGTGGACGGCGTAGAGCTGCGTCACCGCCTCGTCCGCGTCCCACTGGGGTGTGGCCATCAGTGCAGCTGCCGCCTTCCCGGTGACGGGTACGCCACCGCCGCCCACGTGCACACCGAAGCCGGCCGGGGACGACGTCGAGTAGATTGCCCTCACGCCAAGTAGACGCGAGACCCTCTGAGCCGGTTTACAGCACGACGATCCGCAGGTGTGGGAGGTGCCGCCCCATGGAGTCCGATTGTCTGTTCTGCAAGGTGGTCTCGGGTGACGTCCCAGGTGATGTCGTCTGCGAGAACGATGTGGTGATGGCGTTCCGCGACCTCGATCCGCAAGCGCCGGTGCACGTACTGGTCGTCCCGAAGGAGCACTACCCCGACCTGGCGGCGCTCGCCCGGAGCGCTCCGGAGGTGCTGACCGCTGTGGCCCGTACCACTGCAGAGGTCGCCGACCTCGAGTCCCTCGACGATGGTTACCGCGTGGTGTTCAACACCGGTGCCGCGGGCGGCCAGTCAGTCTTCCACTGTCACGCCCACGTGCTGGGGGGCCGAACGATGAGCTGGCCTCCCGGCTGAACAACTGACGAGCACCTTCCCACCATCCCGGAGCACATATGCAGATCGCGAACGACACCCAACGATCGCTGGAGCGCCTGCTCATCCAGCGCCAGGTCGACTGGCGTGTTCCTGGCCTGGCCGCAGGGGTGATCCGTGACGGCATCCTCGCCTGGTCCAGTGGGGTGGGTGCGGCGGACGTCACCCAGCCCGCCGTCGCCCCCGGCAACGACACGCAGTATCGCATCGGCTCGATCACCAAGACTTTCACTGCGGCGCTGGTGCTGGCCTTGCGAGACGAAGGAAGGCTGGATCTCGACGACCGGTTGACCCGGTTCCTCCCCGAGACGAGACACGCGTCGCTCACGATTCGCCAGATGCTGTCACACGCGTCAGGCCTGCAGCGGGAACCGGTCGGGGACATCTGGGAGTCGTTGGCATGTCCCGACCTCGAGCAGCTTCTCGGAGGGCTCGAGCTGGCCGAGCGGGTGCTTCCTCCGCAGCACCGCTGGCACTACTCCAACCTGGCGTACGCCGTCCTCGGCGAGGTGGTCGCCCGGCTGGACGGCGGCTCGTGGGAGGAGAGTCTGCGCCAGCGCATCCTGGAGCCGCTCGGCATGAAACGCACGGGTCTGCGGCCGGCTCCACCGCTGGCGGTGGGTTACTTCGCCGACCCGTTCACCGACCAGGTGCACATCGAGCCGGACCTCGACCCGCTTGCGACGGCACCATGCGGCGGGCTGTGGAGCACGCTGGAGGACCTGGCCGGCTGGGCGGCGTTCCTCGCCGAGCCCGACGACTCCATCCTCAGCACGAGCACCGTGGACGAGATGTGTCGGCCGCAGATCATGACCGACCTCGACTCTTGGACCGGGGCATGGGGACTCGGCACCGAGATGATCCGTCGCGGCGATCGCGTCTTCGCCGGACACAGCGGGGGAATGCCCGGTCACACGACGGGGCTCTTCGTTCAGCGCAAACACCGAGTGGGGGGCGTCGTGCTCGCCAACTCGACCTCGGGGGCCGATCCCGCGGAGCTGGCCCTGGATCTGGTGAGCGCCGTGCTCGACGGCGACCCGGTGCCTCCCCAGCCGTGGCGACCGGGTCAGGGGGCTCCCTCCGAGCTTGTCGGTGTGCCCGGTCGTTGGTGGTCCGAGGGATCCCTCTTCCTGTTCCGTTTCACCGATGGCAAGCTGCAGGCCCGCCCGGATCCTGACCGTCCGGGCAGCGCCCCTGCGGTGTTCGTGCGGATCGAGGACGACCTGTACCGGACCGAGTCGGGTCGCGAGGAGGGAGAGCTCCTGCGTCTGGTTCGCGACGGGACCGGAGCGGTGGTCAAGATGTACTGGGCCACCTATCCGTTCACTCGGGCTCCGGAGACCTTCGGAGGCGACAGGTAGCACCACCGCCGGGACTGCACAGAGCCTGCAGCGGGATCAGGGCGTGATGAGCCTCTAGCATTGGGGGGACCTGATCATCGAGAGCGGAGGACGGCCGAGAGGCCGAACATGGCAGAGACGACTACCACACAGCACGCCATCGTCATACCGTCGAGCATTCCCATGGTCGCGTTGCTGGGAGCCGGCGACGAGTTCCTCTCGCTGATCGAGCGCGAGTTCCAGGCAGATGTCCACGTACGCGGCAATCAGATCACGCTCGCCGGACCACCGGCAGAGGTCGCGCTCGTCTCCCGCCTGGTCGACGAGCTGGTCGCGATGATCCGTACCGGCCAGGGACTCTCGGCGGAGACGGTCGAACGTAGCGCCGCGATGCTGAGAGCGGAGACAAACGAGCGTCCGGCCGACGTGCTCTCGCTGAACATCCTGAGCAACCGGGGCCGGACGATCCGTCCGAAGACCCTGAACCAGAAGAGGTATGTCGACGCGATCGACAAGCACACGGTGGTCTTCGGCATCGGGCCGGCCGGGACCGGCAAGACCTACCTGGCAATGGCAAAGGCTGTGCAGGCTCTGCAGTCCAAGCAGGTCAACCGCATCATCCTGACTCGCCCGGCCGTCGAGGCTGGGGAACGGCTCGGTTACCTTCCCGGGACCCTGTCGGAGAAGATCGACCCGTACCTTCGACCGTTGTACGACGCCCTGCACGACATGCTCGACCCGGAGACGATCCCGAAGCTGCTCACGGCCGGCACGATCGAAGTGGCGCCGCTGGCATATATGCGTGGGCGGACCCTCAACGACGCGTTCATCATCCTCGATGAGGCGCAGAACACCACGCCAGAACAGATGAAGATGTTCCTGACCCGGTTGGGTTTCGGATCCAAGATGGTTGTGACGGGTGACATCACCCAGGTCGACCTGCCGTTCGTTCAACGCAGCGGCCTGATCGTCGTGCGGGAGATTCTCGACGGTCTCAAAGACGTCCACTTCACGATGCTCACCAGCCAGGATGTCGTCAGGCACAAGCTGGTCGGCCGCATCGTCGCGGCGTACGACACCTACGAGGCCACGCTCGAGGCAGACGTCGACGGACGCCGCCAGGGACGACGGCCGTGAGCATCGACGTCGTCGACGAGTCCGGCGAGGCCGTCGACGTCGTCGACTTCTCTCGACTCGCGCGTTTCGTACTGCAGAGGATGCGGATCCATCCGCAGGCCGAGCTGTCGTTGAAGTTCGTCGACATCGACGAGATGGCCAACCTCAACAAGCTCTGGATGGATTGCGACGGCCCCACCGACGTGCTCGCGTTCCCCATGGACGAGCTCCGTCCGGGACGGAGCGGCGAGGACCCACCGGAGGGGGTCGTCGGCGATGTCGTGCTGGCGCCCGTGGTCGCGGCGCGACAGGCCGCCGAGGCAGGGCACAGCGCGGTCGATGAGATGCATCTGCTGGCGATTCACGGCATCCTGCATCTGCTCGGCTACGACCACGCGGAGCGCGACGCACATCGGGAGATGTTCACGCTGCAGGCGCGGTTGCTCGCGGAGTGGCAGGGTGTGCGCAGCGGGGAGGACGTCGAAGCATGACGTCGAGCGACCTTCGACTTCTCGTCGTCGCCGCCGTCCTCGTCTTCCTTGCCGGTCTGCTGGCGGGCGCCGAGTCGGCGCTGTCCGCGTTCTCCAAGGTGCGCGCCGAGGGACTCGTCCGGTCCGGGAGAAGCGGAGCGCAGCGGCTTCTCCACGTGGTCGAGGACCCGCCCCGCTACCTCAACACCGCGCTTCTGTTGCGCCTTACCTGCGAGGTCGCCGCGATCTCGATGGTGACCCTTGTCGTCATCGACCTGGTGGAGCCGACCTGGTTGGAGATCGTCACCGCTGTCGGTGTGATGGTCGTCGTTTCCTACGTCGCCATCGGAGTTGCGCCACGGACGCTGGGGCGCCAGCACGCCGACCGGGTCGCGCTCTCGGTGGCCGGCCCGCTCACATTGCTCACTCGGATCCTCGGTCCGGTTCCAAAGCTGCTCATCGTCCTCGGCAACGCGCTGACCCCCGGACGGGGATTCCGCGAGGGGCCGTTCGCGTCGGAGGCCGAGCTGCGTGAGTTCGTCGACATTGCCGAGGCATCCCGGGTCATCGAGTCGGGTGAGAGCAGGATGATCCACTCGGTTTTCGAGCTCGGTGACACGATCGCGCGTGAGGTGATGGTGCCCCGTACCGACATGGTCTTCATCGAGAGCAGCAAGACTCTGCGCCAGTGTCTCTCGCTCGCGCTGCGCAGCGGATTCTCGCGGATTCCGGTGATCGGGGAGAACCTCGACGATGTCGTCGGCATCGCGTACCTCAAGGACGTCACCCACCGAGTCTTCGACAGGCACGAGGCCGAGACCACCGAGCACGTGGACTCTGTGATGCGCCCTGCGCTTTTCGTGCCGGACTCCAAGCCCGTGGACGAGCTGATGAGAGAGATGCAGGCTGCCCGCACCCATGCCGCCATCGTCGTCGACGAGTACGGCGGTACATCGGGCCTGGTGACGATCGAGGACATCCTCGAGGAGATCGTCGGTGAGATCACCGATGAGTACGACGTAGAGCCTGATGACGTGCAGAGTCTCCCGGACGGTGCTTTCAGGGTGTCCTCGCGGCTGGCGATCGACGAGCTCGGTGATCTTTTCGGGATCGCAATCGACGACGACGATGTCGACAGCGTTGGCGGACTGATGGCCAAGCATCTGGGACGGGTTCCGATCCCCGGCGCCACTGTCGAGCTGGAGGGCCTGCGGCTGGTGGCTGAGACGCAGGCGGGTCGAAGGCACCGCATCGGCACCATCCTGGCCTGCACGGTCGATCCGGATGTCCCGGTCGAGGCGGTCGAGTCGACCCCGGACCCCGCTGAATAGGCTGCTCGCATGCCCGAGACGGTGCCGTTGGACGATCCCGAGGACCTCAAGATCATCGGGCTGGCTCGCGCGACGCGTGCCCGCGCCAGGACAGCTGACGGTGCGTGCGTGCGCGACGGCGACGGCCGCACGTATGCAGCCGCCGCAGTTGACCTGCCGTCGTTGCGGCTGACGTCGCTGCAGGTCGCGGTGGCGATGGCCGCGTCGAGCGGGGTGCCCGGTCTGGAAGCGGCGGCGATGGTCACCGACGGCTCCGGCCCCGCCGACTCCGATCTGGCGGCTGTGCGAGACCTCGGTGGCCCCGGGGTGCCTGTCTTCGTCGCGACCGGCGACGGCTCCATCACCGCCCGCTTGAGCACGTGAGCCGACGACCACACGGTGCACTTCTCGTTCTCCTCGGGGCCGCTCTGTTCGGCACCGTCGGCACGGCGCGGGTGCTCGGTCCGGACTCCGACGCAGCCGGCGTGGCCGCGGCCCGGCTGGTGCTCGCCGCGGCGTTGCTGCTCGCCTCGACTGCCCTGTCACACCAGCACCACCACCTCAGGTCAATGCTGCGGACCCGGGTCGTGTGGTGGTCCGCGGTTGCCCAGGCCGGCTTCCAGGTGACGTTCCTGGCCGCGGTACCGAGGGTCGGGGTGGCGGTGGGAACGCTGTTCGCCATCGGGTGCACCCCGATCCTGACCGGACTGGTGGCCGGGCACGTCAGTCGGAGCTGGTTCGCTGCGACGTCGCTGGCGGTGGCTGGCCTGGTGCTGCTCGTCGGTGGAGGGTCAGGCGGTGACGTGGACGTCCTCGGTCTGCTGGGTGCCGTGGCATCCTCCGCGTTCTACGCCGCGTACATCATCGCCGGCCGGGCGATGTCGGATCGGCGGTTGCCGATGACTCCTGCGATAACCGCCGTCTTCCTTCTCGCGGCGGCAATGCTGTCCCCCGCACTGCTCCTGACGGACATGTCGTGGCTGGCTTCGCCAGGTGGTGCTGCGATGACGCTGTACCTGGCCGCCGTTCCCACCGTTCTCGCGTACGGCCTGTTCAACCGCGGCCTGCGAGACGTGCAGGCCAGCCATGCCGCCACGCTGGGCTTGATCGAGCCGGTCGTTGCCGCATCCCTGGGTGTCATCGTTGTTCACGAGCACCTGGGCGTGACCGGCTTCACCGGGGCCGTCCTCGTACTGCTGGGGCTGGTCGTGCTCATCCGAAGCTCCGCGCGTGCGGAACAATCAACGGTGTGACCGCGTCAGGCTCGACGCCACACCGGTCAGGCTTCGCCTGTCTGGTCGGGCGCCCGAACACGGGGAAGTCGACGCTGACGAACGCTCTGGTCGGAGCCAAGATCGTGATCACCTCCAAGCTGCCGCAGACCACGCGGCACGTCGTGCGCGGGGTCGTGCACCGTAGCGATGCGCAGCTCGTGTTGCTGGACACGCCAGGTTTGCACCGTCCCCGAACACTGCTCGGCGAGCGCCTCAACGACCTGGTGCGGAACACCTGGGCGGAGGTCGATCTCGTCGGAGTCTGCCTGCCGTCCGACGAGCGGGTCGGACCGGGTGACCGGTACCTGGTCGGTGAGCTGGCCAAGGTTCGGCGCACCAC
>JBKPNJ010000025.1:0-11561 GCA_046732575.1 Actinomycetota bacterium | reverse complement strand
GCGCCGCTCGACGCACGAGCTCCTTCAGGAAGGATGCTGTCACTCCCTCGGTCCGTTCCAGGATCCGGTCGAGGCGGCTGACGTCGATGCCCAGTCCGCCACGATAGAGGTCGAACAGCCGATGCCGGGCCCCCTTGTCCGGCAGCGCGAGCTCGACTGCCTGGTCGACGCGACCCGGACGGGCGGCCAACGCCGGTTCGAGCAGATCAGCACGGTTGGTGGTCAAGACGAACACGACGTCGGCGTCGTCGGCCAATCCGTCCATCTCGTTGAGCAGCTGGAACAGCAGCGGGTGATGCCCAGGGTGCACTCCACGGTCTTCCGCGATCAGGTCGACGTCCTCCACCACCACCATCGACGGCGCTAGTGCTCGCGCCACCGAGCAGGCTTCAGCGATCAGGTGCAGGGTACGGCCCGTCAGCTCGATGACGGTGGTACTCGCGAGGCTCGCGATCAGGTACCGCACCGTGTGTGTCTTGCCCACGCCCGGGGGACCGTACAGGAGCAGTCCCCGCTTCAGATGCTGTCCGGACGCAAGCAGACGACCCTTGTGCCGGCCCACCTCGACAACCTGTCGTTGCACGGCGGCGAGGGTCACCTCTGGCAGGATCAGCTGCTCCGAACCCATCACTGGGCGACTGTGGAACTGCAGCAGCGTCTCCCCGTGGCCGAAGATCTCGCCACCGAAGGACAGCACCTGCCCCCGGAAGACGTTGTGGACGGCGGCCAGCTCCCGGATCTCCGCCGCTATCCGGAGCGCGTACGCATCGTCCCCACTCACGACCTGCACGATCACCTGCGGATCGTGCTCCGCCCGACGCAGCAGCAGCGCCGCGCGGTGTCCACCGGCGGTGATCAGGTACAGGGCACAGCGCACGCACGGCAGCACGTGCCCATCCGGCCCACTCGCCAGGTTGACGCGGGCAACGTTGCCGGGTCTGAGCCCGTAGGCCGTCACGGCGCCGTCGACCAGCTCGGCCAGACCGAAGTCAAGGTGCTGGAAGCCGACCACGCCGACCAGCTGGTGGCTCACCGGCGACTCACGCAGCCAAGCATCCAAGCCGGTCTGCACGTTCACGTGTTCGTACGGCGGCCACACCTCCTCGACGACGGCGCCGTCTACCCCGTCGGGGCCGAGATGCTCACGAAGCAACATGGACAGTGTGTCGGTCTCACCGAGACGCGCGGCCCGGACCAGACCACGGACCGCGCGCCTGGCCAACCGGCCGACGTCGGCCAGCTCAGGCCTCGGCTCCGGCCCGGAAGGGTGGCGACCCGGCTCGCCCAGCGGTGAGTACGACGCCCAGCCGGCCGACCCCATGCGCATGGTCAGTGCGCCCAGCGCAGGGCGTCCGCGATCTCCTCGTCGCTGGCGTCGGCGAACAGCTCGATCTCGCTTCGCCGCAGCGCGAGCAGGGACGCCACCAGGTCCGGGCCGAACGCCGCCGGAACAGCCTCATCGGCGTCGAAGGCATCGACCGCTTCGTTCAGGCTCGTCGGCAGCCGCGCGATGCCGCGCTCCGCCAGGGTTTCCTCACCCAGCGCCGCTGGGTCCACGTCCACCGGCTCCGGCAGCGAGGCGCCCTCCGCGAGGCCGGCCGATCCCGCCGCGAGCAGGCCCGCCAGCAGCAGATAGGGATTGGCCAGCAGATCGAAGCACTTCAGCTCGACGTTGGCCGCCCACTGGTCGCTGCCCGCCGAGCCGGTCACCATCCGCATCGCGGCCTCCCGGTTCTCCAGCCCCCAGGCCGCGTAGACACCTGCCCAGTGGGAGGGGAGCAGGCGCAGGTAGCTGACCGGGCTCGGGCAGCCGATCGCCAGCAGCGCCGGCAGCCTCGCCAGGATCCCCCCGCAGAACGATTCGGCGGATTCGGTGAGCCCGTACTGTCCGGCTCCTCCGGCCATCAGGTTCCGGCCGTCGCGCCACAGGCTCAGGTGCACGTGCCCGCCGTTGCCCACCCCGGGCACTGCGACCTTCGGGGAGAACGAGGTACGCAGACCGTGCTCCTGGCCCACAGCCCGGATCGTCTGGCGTACGAGCACCGAGGTGTCCGCGGCCTCAACCGGCCCCTCGGCGGCCACCGAGACCTCCATCTGTCCGGCGGCGTACTCGGGATGGAACTGCTCGACCTTGACCCGCTGCTCGAGCAGCGCGCCGATGACGCCGCGGCAGTAGCTCGACCCCTCGATCAGTCGCGTCATGCCGTACCCGGGTCCACGCACGCCGGGTACGAAGTCGTCGCTGTCGCCTGCGGAGACGACCCACTCGATCTCGAAAGCCGACTTCACCGAGATGCCCGTCGAGGCCAGATCGTCGGTGAGCCGACGCAGGAGCTGTCGGGAGCACTGCGGATGCGGTTGGCCGGACTGCTGGAAGCGGTCGGCCGGTGCCCAGGCCCAGCCCGGCTGAGCCGCGAGCGGGATCGCCCGGCTCAGGTCGGCGATGATCCGGAGATCACCGACGGGCTCGACCCCCAGTCCGGCGGCGGCGATATGGTCGTCGAAGCGGAACAGGTCGAAGCTGCTGGAGCTTCCGACGCCCCACGACGCCAACGACGGCAGCCGCTGCAGCGGCACGGTCTTGACCCTGGTGATGCCGGAGTTGTCGACGAACGTCGCGGCCACCCCGACGACTCCTCGACCGCCCAGTGCGTCCACGAGTCCGACAGCCTGCGCGCTGCGCCTTTCGCGCTCGGAGAGGTCCACCGTGATCTCCCTGCCCTTCAGCAGAACCTGCACCGTCCTGTGCCGGGCCGAGGTAGTGGCGGCCCGTCCCGTGCGTCCAGTAGACACATACCAGAGCTTGGATGCACAGTGAGATCTGCTCGGGGGACACCGGACGCGTAGGACAAGCCCTGCATTGGGAGTCATCATGGCCGCACCTGAGCGGGACGTCGTCTCATCGGAACGCAGATTCGGGCTGCGGCGTGGCCTGTCGGTCTGGCAGGCGGTGGGAATCTCCGTCGCGCTGATGGCGCCGAGCATGGCCGCCAACATCAACCCGCAAGGCACCGCCGGACTCGTCGGCCGGGCCACGCCGACGGCGTTCTTCCTCGCTGCAGTCGCGGTGTTGCTCATCGCCTATGTGTTCGTCCGCCTCTGCCAGTACTACCGACACGCCGGCTCTGTGTACGTCTTCGTGGGTGCGACGCTTGGCTCACGCGCCGGAGCGGTCGCCGGGCTCGGCCTGATGGCGACCTATGTGTTCTATGGACTGGTCACCGCGTCAGCGGCCGGCATCTTCGGTGCGGCATTCCTCGACGACACAGGCATCTGGACCGACCAGCCCTGGTGGGCCGGTTTTCCGGTGGGCGGGGTCGCTCTGGCCCTGGCGCTCTTCTTCACGGTCCTCCCGGCGCGCAATGCGACGAGCACACTGCTGACCGTCGAGGGCGTCACCGTCCTGCTCATCCTCGTGATCGCCGGTGTGGTGCTGGTCAAGCTGCTTTCCGGCGATGCCCCCGGCGATGCCGAGTTCACCCTCGACGTGTTCAAGGTGGCGCCGGGCACCGACCGGTCGGACCTGTTCCTCGGCATCGTGTTCGGGCTGCTGTCATTCGCAGGGTTCGAGGCGGCCGCCACGCTGGGGGAGGAGGCGCGCGACCCGAGCCGCGACATCCCCCGGGCGATCCTGGGCACCGCGATCTTCGGCGGCATCTACTTCACGGTCGTCACCGCGATCGAGGTGATGGGCTTCGGCACGAGTCCCGCCGACCTGAAGAGGTTCGTGGAGTCGAGTGCGCTGATGGGTGACCTGGGCAGCACCTACGTGGCACCCTGGGTAGGCAACCTCATCGATCTCGGGGCGAGCATCAGCGCGTTCGGCTGCTGCCTGGCCTGCGTGGTAGGCGCCTCGAGACTGCTGTTCGCGCTCACCCGGGACGTCTCCCCCGGGTCGCCGCTGGCGCGCACCGGCGCCTACGGCACACCCGTTGTGGCCGCGAGCACCGTCAGTGGGCTGATCCTGCTGATCGGGCTGGTCGATGCGGTCCTGTTCAACGCCAAGCCGTTCGACACCTTCTTGTGGAGCGGGACGATAGGGACCCTGATCCTGATCGTCGTCTACATGTTGGCGACCGTCGGCTGCATCAAGCTTGTCTTCGTCGACCGGTTGCTTCCCGTGCCTCAGTGGCAGCTGGTCATCCCCGTCCTCGCGTTGGTGATCCTCGGATACACGCTGTACCGCAACGTGTTCCCCTATCCCGACGCGGGGCCTCCCCGGTGGTTCCCGGTGGTCTCGTTCGGCTGGCTGTTGCTCGTCACGATCGTGATGCTCGTCTCTCCCGGACTCGCCCGCCGTCTCAGTGCCGGTCTCGCGTCGGCCGACGCCGGCGACGAGGCCCGCCAGAACCGCCTGAATGCCTGACGGTCGCCGGGCGATGGCCGCCGGCTACACGCCCCGGACGCGGCCCGTCGTTCCGCCGATCCATCACTCGGTCACCTACTTCCTCGATGACGAGGCGTACAAGGACATTCAGGCCGGGGGGCTGGACGAGATCTGGTACGGCCGGTTCCGCAACCCCACCGTGGATCTCGCCGCTCGGGTGATCGCTGACCTGGAAGCAGCCGAGTCCGGGTTCATGACCTCGTCGGGCATGGCCGCGATCTCCACGACGCTGCTGACCCTGCTCCGCTCCGGAGATCGCATCGTGGCGGCCAGGCAGGTCTACGGCGACACCCGCGACCTGCTGGTGCGGGATCTGCCGGCGTGGGGCGTGGATGTGGCGCGGGTCGACGCCGTCGACCTCGACGCGTGGCGCACCGCCGTCGGGGCTCGCCCCACGAAGGTGCTCTACCTGGAGTCGGTGACCAATCCGCAGCTGGAGCTCGCCGACCTGCCGTCGCTGGCGAGACTCGCACACGACAACGGTGCCCGGCTGGTCGTGGACAACACGTTCGCAACGCCGTACAGCCTCCAGCCCTTGACCCATGGGGCCGACGTCGTGGTGCACTCGGCGACGAAGTTCCTCAACGGCCACTCCGATGTGATCGCGGGTGCCGTGCTCGGCCCCTACGACCTCGTACGGGAGGTCCAGCGCCGCGTGATCACGCTCGGGACGTGCCTGGACCCGCACGCGGCCTACCTGGTGTGGCGCGGGCTGCAGACCTTCGACGTTCGCATCAGCCGGTCCAACCGGACGGCGGCGGCCGTCGCGACGGCGCTTGCCGCCCACCCCGAGGTGATCGCGGTGCGCCATCCGTCTGTCGGAGGCCCGGCGCGCGCGGATGGTGCGGCACGCCTTCTGCGCCGAGATGCCGACGGCGCCCTACGCGCCGGCGCGATGGTCGCGTTCACGGTCGCCGGCGGGGATGACCGCGCGCTGCGGCTGATGCGTCAGCTGCAGGTGGCATCCGAGGCCACCAGCCTGGGCGGCGTCGAGACCCTTGTCAGCACCCCGTTCAACTCGTCCCACTTCTCGCTGACTGCCCGAGAGCGACACGAAGCCCGGATCGATGACGGCATGATCCGTCTGTCGTGCGGTGTGGAACCCGAGGCGGAGATCATCGCCGATCTGGTCCAGGCACTCGAGGCCACCAGTCCTGGATCGGGATAGTCATGCGCTTCGTCAACGAGCCGCTCGTCGATCACCACTGCCATGGCATCGTGGGCGACGATCTCGACAGGCTGGGCTTCGAGCGGATGCTCAACGAGTCGTCCGGTCCGAGTTCCCTGGCCACGTCCGCGTTCGACTCGATGGTGGGCTTGGCGGTCCGTCGCTGGTGTGCGCCGGTGCTGGGGCTCGAGCCGCTGGTCGGTGCCGAGGAGTACGTGCGGCGGCGCGGTGAGCTCGGCGCGGCGGCGGTCAACCCGCTGCTGATGGGCGCGACCGGGATCAGCGACCTGCTCGTGGACACCGGGCTGGCTCCGGAGACACTGACCACGCCGGAGCAGCTCGGAGCCCGCGCCGGCGCGCGGGCGTACGAGATCATCCGGCTGGAACGCGTCGCGGAGACGCTGCTGGCCGGCTCGGTGCCGCCCGGCGACTTCGGCGAGCGGCTTCGTGAGCAGCTCTCGTCGTCGGGCGCGGTCGGTGCGAAGAGCATCGCGGCCTATCGGGTCGGTCTGGCGCTCCAACCCGTGAAGCCGACCGAGGACGAGCTGGTCGGCGCGCTCGCGCAGGTGCGCCCCGGCAGTGCGGGCTCATACCGAATCGCGAACCCCACCGTGCATGCCTACCTCGCCTGGACGGCGCTCGAGCTGGGGATGCCACTGCAGTTTCACGTGGGGTACGGGGACAACGATCTGAACCTGGGCGACTGCGATCCGCTGCTTCTCACTCCGTTCCTGCGGGCAACCGAGGAGCTCGGAGTGCCCGTGATGTTGTTGCACAACTACCCGTTCCACCGGCACGCCAGCTTCCTCGCCCAGGTCTTCGACCACGTGTTCATGGACGTCGGACTGGCCGTGCACAACACCGGTGCACTGTCGAATGCTGTCGTTCGCGAGTCTCTCGAACTCGTGCCGTTCGGCAAGATGCTGTTCTCGACCGACGCATTCGGGCTCGCCGAGCTCTACTACCTTGGGACGCTTCTGTTCCGTCGCGCTCTGTCCGGTGTCCTGGAGTCGCTCGTGGACGACGGCGACATGACAGCCGCTGACGCCGAGCGCGTCGCGACGCTGATAGGCCGTGACAATGCCCGACGCGCCTACCGCCTGGGGTGACGCGATCCGACACTTATTCGCAGCGATCCGACACTTGTTCGCAGCGATCCGACACTTGTCCGGCGCGATCCGACACCAGGGCTAGCGATAGCGGCGGGCCACGGTCCCCAGCTGCGACGGACCGGAAGACCACGGGGCGATCCAGGGTCCGGTTCCCTCCGAGATGTCGATCACGCCGTCCTCGATCCAGGTGTACCTACCGTCCAGCACCCGTTTGGACACGCGCGTGTCCAGGTCGTCGGTGTTGCGCCACAGGCGGTCGAAGAGCTCCTCGATGCGTACCCGCGACTGTGCGCAGAAGGCCTCGGCCAGCTCGTATGCCTCCTGTCCGCGTGCGGGTTCCTCGCTCCGCAGCATGTGCGCTCGGGTGCATACCGCCGCCATCGCGAAGAGCTCCGCACCGATGTCGACGATGCGCCCGAGAAACCCCTGCCGGTGCTCCAGCTTCGCCTGCCAGCGGGCCATGCCGTAGAACGTCTGCCGAGCCAGCCGCCGTGACGACCGCTCGACGAAGCGGAGGTGCCTGGCTAGGGCGCCGAACTCTGCGTAGGAGGTCGGCATCACGCCCTTCCCGGCCACCAGCTTGGGAAGCCACCTGGCATAGAAGCCGCTGGCCTTGACCGCGGCCCTCGCCTTGGCCGGGAGATCGGCATCGAGCGATGCCAGGTCTCCTGCCGCGGCCAGATGCGCGTCGACCGCCTCGCGAGCGATCAGCAGATGCATGATCTCCGTCGAACCCTCGAAGATCCGGTTGATCCGCATGTCCCGCAGGATCTGCTCGGCTGGAACCGCCCGCTCGCCGCGAGCCGCCAGCGAGTCCGCGGTCTCGTACCCCCGGCCGCCGCGGATCTGGATCAGCTGGTCAGCCATGGTCCAGGCCATCTCGCTGGCCCAGAGCTTGGCCAGGGCGGCTTCGATCCTGATGTCCTTGGTCCCCGCGTCGGCCAGCTGTGCAGACAGATCGAGCACCGCCTCGAGCGCGAAAGTGGTGGCCGCCATGAACGCGATCTTCTGCCCGACAGCGGCGTGTTCGCCGACGCGACGACCCCACTGGACCCGTTGGGCTGACCACTCGCGCGCGATCTTCAGACTCCACTTTCCCGCGCCCGCACAGAGAGCGGGGATCGACAGCCGGCCGGTGTTGAGCGTGGACAGGGCGATCTTCAGCCCCTCGCCCTCCCGGCCGAGCCTATTCTCCGCGGGGATGCGCACCTGGTGGAAGCGCGTCAGGCCGTTCTCGATGCCGCGCAGGCCCATGAAGACGTTGCGATGCTCGACCGTGATCCCCGGGAGGTCGGCCTCGACCACAAACGCCGAGATGCCTCCGCGACCACCCACATGCTCCGGCACGCGCGCCATCACGACCAGCAGCTCGGCGATCACGCCGTTGGTGGTCCACAGCTTCACCCCGTCGAGCACATACGCAGAACCGTCCTCGGTCGGCGTCGCGGTTGCCGCCAGCCGCGCCGGGTCCGACCCGACGTCGGGCTCGGTGAGCAGGAACGCGGTGATCGCTCCGGCCGCGCATCGGGGCAGGAACGCCTGCTTCTGCTCCGGGGTGCCGAACATCTTCACCGGCTCCGGAACGCCGATCGACTGGTGCGCCGAGACCAGAGTGCCGATGCTCGGGTGCACTGATCCGAGAAGCATCAGGGCGCGCCCGTAGTAGGCCATCGACAGCCCGAGACCGCCGTACTCGCCGGGGATCTTCATCCCGAACACGCCCAGCTCGGTCATGCCCTTTATGTAGTCGTCGGGGATCCTTGACTCGCGCTCGATCAGTGCCCCGTCGAGGGTCTGGCAGTACGCGCGGAGCTCGGCGAGGAACCGCTCGCCGCGCTGCGCCACGCCGGCGTCTCCGCGTGGATGCGGATGGATCAAGGACAGATCGAACCGGCCGAGGTAGAGCTCCTTGGCGAAGCTCGGTCGCGCCCACTCGGTCTCGCGCGCCGCCTCGGCGGTCGCCCGCGCCTCCCGCTCGCTGACATGGCGCTGTCCGGTGGCGCTGTTCTCGGTCGCGGTGCCCACCTCAGTCCCTTCGCCGTGTCCCCCTATGTTACTCGCAGGTAGCAAAGCTCCGTGCGGCATCCGCCGGTGTACGGTCGGTGTATGGGACGCACCAACATCGACATCGACGAGGAGCTGGTCGCCGAGGCGATGCGCCGCTTGAACGTCAAGACCAAGCGTGAGGCGGTCGACCTCGCCCTTCGCCGGCTGGTCGGGTCCTCGGTGACGCGTACGTTCATGCTCAGCCTGGAGGGCATCGGCTGGGAGGGGGATCTGGAGGAGATGCGTGCCACCCGGCCTGCCACCGACCGGGGCGTTGCATGAACCTTGTCGACACCTCGGTCTGGATCGACTATCTGCGCGCCAGCGATACTCGCGCCCGCAAGGCGCTGCGCACGATGCTCTCCTCCAATGAGCTCCCAGCGGTCACCGAGCCTGTGGTCATGGAGCTGATGGCGGGTGCCCTCGACGAACGCGCGGCCGAGCAGCTGGACCTGCTGACCTCGGCACTGCCGATGCTCAGCGTGCAGCCCGTGCACGACTATCGCGATGCCACACTCATCTACCGCGCGACCCGGCGGCGCGGCTTCACGGTGCGGCGACTGACCGACTGCCTGATCGCGGCGGTGGCTCTTCGCCACGACGCCGTGCTCGTGCACAAGGACGCGGACTTCGATGCGATCGCCCGAGCCGTGCCGTTACGGACAACACCGGTCCGCTGACTCCGAACATCCGGTTCGGTGGAGTGCCCGACGCGTACGATTCTGGCGTGTCGATCTCCGTTGTCGTCGCCGACGACGCCCTCCTGGTCCGCGAGGGGGTGCTACGCGTGATCGACCACGAACCCGACCTGGACGTCGTCGGCCAGTGCGGGGACTACGACGCACTGCTCGTGCTCGTCGACGAGCACCGCCCGGACGTGGTGGTGACCGACATCCGGATGCCGCCCACCGGCACCGATGAGGGCGTCCGCGCGGCCGTGGCGCTGCGGAACAGCCACCCCGACACCGGTGTCGTTGTGCTCTCCCAGTTCCGCGAGCCGGAGTACGCGCTCACCTTGCTGCAGGGCGGCTCACGGGGTCGTGCATACCTGCTGAAGGAGCGGGTCAGCGAGCGGGGTCAGCTGGTGACGGCGATCCGAGAGGTCGCCCGCGGTGGGTCCGTCATCGACCCCATGGTGGTGGAGTCGCTGGTCACGGGTCGACGGCAGTCCCAGCAAGACCCGCTGAACGGTCTCACCCCCCGCGAACGTGCCGTGCTGTCACAGATCGCCCAGGGCCAGAGCAACGAGGCGGTAGCGCAGTCACTGTCGGTCTCGGAGCGGGCGGTCGAGAAGCACATCAATGCGTTGTTCGCCAAGCTCGGGTTGACCGAGTCGTCCCGCGCGGTCAACAAGCGGGTCACCGCGGTGTTGCTCTACCTGTCGTCGCAGGGGGCGGCGAGCGGGGGAGGCTAGCACCCCGCAAAACCGACAGGCGGGCCTGCTGGCGTTTCCAGGCCGCCCGGCCCACTCTGGTCATGTGAACCACAACGGGGCGGGTGAGATCGACGTTCTCATCGTCGACGACCAGGAGGCGTTCCGCGCCGCGGCCCGCACCGTTGTCGCCGCCTCGCGCGGGTTCACCGTCGCCGCCGAGGCCGATTCCGGCGAGCGGGCCATTGAGCTGACGGGTTCGATCCAGCCGGACATCGTATTGATGGACATCAACCTGCCCGGCATCGACGGACTGGAGGCCACGCAGCGCATCGTGGCCGATCGACCGCAGGTCTGCGTGCTGCTGATGTCGACCTATCGGGTCGAGGACCTGCCCGCGGACGCGCGCTCGTGTGGCGCCAAGGCCTACGTGCACAAAGAGGATCTGAGTCCCAAATTGCTACGCGAGTTCGCCGACGGTGGCTACGTCGGTGGGTTCTGACGCTCCCGGCGACTGCGGCCGGGGTAGCGGCACACGGCCGCGGACGGTCGTGCCGCGCCCCGGCGCGGAGTCGACGGTCAGCTTGCCACCGTAGGCACCGAGTCGGTCGCTCATGTTGTCGAATCCCTGCCCGGCGAGACCGTGCCCGGCATCGAAGCCGACCCCGTTGTCGGTGACGTCGAACACCAGCCAGGTGTCCTCGATATGCACCGTCAGGGTGACCGCCGCGCCGTCTCCGGCATGCTTGGCCGCGTTGTTCACCGCCTCCAGACAACAGAAGTACACAGCGGCCTCGAGATCGGGCGGTGGTCGCTCCTCGATCAGGACCTCAACCTGCACCGGCAGTGAAGAGCGTGCGCAGGCGTTGCGTAGCGCCTCCTCCAGACCGCGGTCTCGCAGCAGCGGCGGGTAGATGCCGTGCGCCAGCGCACGCAGCTCGGTAAGCGTGGCCTGAACCTCGTTCCGGAACTCGTCGAGCACCGGTCCGACCTGTGCTGGGTCCTCCTCGAGGATCGTGCGCGCCAGCCCTATTCGCACCGCCATCGCGACCAGGTGCTGCTGCGCGCCGTCGTGCAGGTCACGCTCGATCCGCCGCCGCGACTGGTCAGCAGCAGCGACGATGCGCGCCCGGGATGCCTGAAGCTCTGCGTTGCGGTGGCGCAGCTCCTCCAGCGATGCCTGCAGGGCACCGTCGAGGCGCACATTGTGCAGTGCCAGTCCGGTGTGCCTGGCAAGCTCTGCCAGAGTGGACTCGTCGTCCTCGTTGAACGGCCGCGACCCGGGCGGGCGTCGAACCACCAGGAGCCCCAGCAGGTCACCGAGGTGGCTGATCGGGGCTACCCGGACGACGTCGTCCTCCCTCCCGGTCAGTAACGTCGGGGCCCACATCGCCACCCAGGCGTTTCCGCTGACCCGAGCGCGCGCCAGCACGCGCTTCTCGTCCGCACCGAGCACGAGTCGTTCCTGGGGCAGGC
>JBKPNJ010000024.1:0-3733 GCA_046732575.1 Actinomycetota bacterium | reverse complement strand
GGCCGGGTCGCGCGATGTGTAGAGGGTGATCACCTTCTCGATCGTCACCTGATCCCCGGCGGTCACCTCGACGCTCAACTCGTGCCCGACCCGATCCGGCTCGGCGATGACGCGCCGATCATGTGAGTCGGGCGCACCGTTCACTGACAACGAGGTCCGGGCGGCGACTGCCACTGTGACCCTGGACTGCGTCGTCTGTGCGACGAGTAGAACTATGTCCTCAGCGGCCTGCGTCTCCAGCGTCCGCAGATGGCGGCTTGACAGCGAGCCGTACCGCTCCACTCCCGCGTTCTCCACACCGGCGTCAACGGCTGACCGGACGCGCAGACGGCCCGTCCAGTTCGCGGCTGTGACCTCGGTCTGCAAAGCCGCCAGGTGGGGTGCGCCCATGTGGACCAAGCGCCGCTGGGCGACGGCGGTTTCCCGGCCGTTCTGGTCGCGCACACGGAAGCGACGCGTGAGCAGCCCACGCCTCAAGTCCAGGACCTGCTGGTAGTCCAGCAGTTCCTGCCCGGCGAGCTGAAACCAGTCCCCGCCGTCGATGGAGAAGGTCAGCGGCAGCCAGTTGGGGAGGTTGACCATGCTCTCGTTCTCGATGAACTGTCCCGCGATCTCATCGCCAAGGCGGTTGTAGCAGCCTGCGGCATAGGTGCCTGGATAGTGGACGTCATCCGCAGCGGACTCCGGGGCTGCGCCCCGCGTGGCGAAGAAGCCGTTCCCCAGTACGCATAGCGCTTCCCGGAGCTTCTCTTGTGAAGGATCGAAGCCGTCGTAGACCAGGCTCCAACCGTCCAGAGTCCTCACGTTTCACTCGCTTCCGAGGTGACTCCGGCGGTAGCGATAAGGCCGCCGGTTGCGACGCTTTCGCATCCGAACCCCAGAGAATAGTCAAGAGCGTGCCGGTTCGCACTCGTCTCTCCGCCGGATCGACCAGGGGCGGCGGCCGAGCGACAACCGCCGCGCTCCCCGCGGTCCCGTCGAGTGCTGTGCGCCGGGTCAATGAGGGATCAGTCCCTGTTGTCGAGCGCCTCGAGGACCGGTCAGGAAGGGGTGCTGCGGCTGTCACCGGCGGGATGGGGCGTCCCACTGGGAATGATCGCAACCGGCGACTCCGAGTGGTGTAGCACGGCCCTCGCGGTTGAACCGAGGTGGAAGCCGCCGACATGACGGGCAGCTGTGTGCCTCCCCAGAACAACGATCTGCGCTTCGGCCTCGGCGGCGGCGTCCAGGATGGCCATCGCCGCTTTCGAGTCCAGAACCTTTGTGGTGACCTCGACGTCGGGGTGACGCTCCACCCATCCGGCCAACGCCGCTTCGACGCGTGTACTCGCCTGGCTGGACCACCTGGTGATGTCTTCGGCGGACCACGTATAGATGGTCGGCACCTGCCACGTGTGAAGAGCGATCAGCGGGGCGCCGAGCCGGGCGCAGCGCTCGAAGGCGTACTCGAGCACGGCGCCGTCAGCGGGAGAGCCGTCCAGCCCGACGAGGACGGGTCCTGCAGCGCGGGGGGCGGGCACCCATCGGTCGGGCACGACGACGACAGGAATCGGGGAGTGACCGGCGATGGCGATGGAGTTACTTCCGACGAACAGGCGTTTGGTCGCACCGAGTCCGCGCTTTCCGACGACCAGGATGTGAGCGCGCTCGGCCGCCCGTAGGAGCACGCTGCGGGCTGCGCCGGGACGAACGGTTACCGCGGACTGGTCCGGGGAGACACCGAGCTCGTTCCGGACCTGTTCGAGCGTCTGCCTGATCTCGTCAGTGAACAGCTCCTCGGTGTAGTCGACGGAGAAACGCGGTGTGGGCGGTGCGTACTCGTGGGTGGCTGCGACAAGTTCCAGCCGCGCTCCCAGGTCCTGGGCCTCATGGTGCGCCCACGCGATCGCTGGGCGGTTGTTCAACGAACCATCGACACCCACGATGATCACGGCCTGGGCGCTGGTTCCGGCCGCATCCGACGAGTTGTCCTGTGTGTTCATCATGCCTCCTCAGTGATCGCGTCTCAGCCTGACGACAGAACGCAAGCGGCGGTGAGAGACCGAAGCCACCGTCGGAAGAGCCGGAGGTCCCGGTCACCTGGAGCGATTCCATCTCAAGTTCTCTGCCTGAGTCCAGCGGAGGGTCCTGAACCGACGGGAGTCCTGGAGACCTTAGTCCGGTGGGATGAGGGGCCGGCGTAGCCGCCAGGGTCGCTCCTGAGCCGGTTGACGTCGCACATGTGTCAGCGCGGATTCCAGGGCTGCCTCCGGCGTGCCGGTGGTGTCGACCATGACCGACTCCGGCCATGGCTCTGTGTCGGCGAGCAGGTCCAGCGCAACCCAGCCGTTCGCGTCCGAGACGCCTCGGCGGTCGCGGATACGTGCCGACACCAGGTCGAAGGGTGCTTCGCAGCGCAGGGCGATCAGGTCGCTGTGAGTTCGTGCTGAAACGTCGACGGCAGCAGTCCGCCACCTCTCGGCGGTCCAGGAGGCGTCCAGCAGCACGGACTCGCCGAGACCGAGCAAGCGGTCGGCCCGGCTGAGCAGTTCGGTGTACGTGCGCTCTGTCCATTCCGGGGTGTAGATCCCGGACCTGTAGTCCGCTGCAGCGGACGTCATGGGGTCGATGCCGGCGAGCTCCTTGCGGACCCGGTCACTGCTGATCAGGGTGAGCCCGAGCCGGTCGGCGAGTCCGTCGGCGAGGGTCGACTTGCCGGTGCCGGGAAGCCCACCGACAAGCAGAAGTCTGACGGTCGAGGTGGCGAGGTGGCGGTTGGTCAGCGCGCTGAATCCGCGTGCCTCCGCGGCGGCGTCCGGATCGCCCTGTGCCTGTCGTAGGCAGGCTACTTTGGCGCGCACGAACGCTCGGTAGGCAAGGTAGTGGTGCAGCAATCCTGATGGGGCGGGGTCTGCGGTGAACTCGCCGTACCAACCGAGGAAGCTCTCGGCGAGCTGCGGTGCGCCGAGGTGCTCGAGGTCCATGGCGAGGAACGCAGCGTCGTCGAGCCGGTCGAGATAGCGCAGACGGTCGTCGAACTCGAGACAGTCGAGGATCCGCGGCCCGTCCGGCAGGCAGAAGATGTCGTCGGCGATGAGATCCCCGTGCCCGTCGACGATGAAGCCGTCGCGGATGCGCGCGTCGAACAACGGCTTGCGACCGGCGAGGAAGCGAAAGGCGAGGCGCTCGATCTCAACGGCCTGCTGGCTGTCCAGGACGTTCCCGTGGAAGGGGCGTAGCTGGTCGAAGCTGGCCGTCCAGCGGGCTTGCACGGCGTCTCTGCTGCCCTCGGCGTTGATCTGTTCGGTGCTTCGGCAGCGGGAGTGGAAGGCCGCGACCACATGTGCGATGCGGCGGAGCTCGTCCTCTACAGGAACGCGGCTGTGAAGCAGGGTGGACAGCCGCCGGTCGTCGGGCATCCGCCGCATCACCACCAGGTGATCGCAGGGACGGCCGTCCGGACCGGCCACATCCGCGACGCCCAGGTACACGTCGGGAGCAAGCCGCTGGTTGAGTGCGACCTCACGGCGGCACACCTCGGCACGAGCCGACTCGGTACGAAAGTCGAGGAAACCCATGTTGACCGGCTTCTTGAGCTTGTACGCGCGGTCCCCGATGAGGAAGACAACCCCGACATGGGTCTCGTGCATCGCCAGATGGGGCTGGTTCGGGGCTCCAATCGTCGTGGTCATGGAGAACCTCTCTGTGCGGCGAGTGGATCGCGCTCTCTGTCGCTCCTTCGGAGCATCATCGT
>JBKPNJ010000023.1:0-6806 GCA_046732575.1 Actinomycetota bacterium | reverse complement strand
CTTCAGAACCGGCTCAGCCGGCTGATCCGAGACGTGCCGGACTTTCCCAAGCCCGGGATCGTGTTCAAGGACATCTCGCCGCTGCTCGCAGACCACGAGGGCTTCGCCGCGACCGTCGATGCCCTCTCGTCCATCGGGCGTGAGTGCGGTCGGGCAGTCGTTGACAAGGTCGTGGGCATCGAGGCGCGCGGCTTCCTGCTGGCGGCCCCCGTGGCGCTGGCACTCGGCGCGGGGTTCGTCCCCGTCCGCAAGGAGGGCAAGCTCCCCTCCGCGACCTTCGAGACCACCTACGCGCTCGAGTACGGTGACGCGACCCTGCAGCTGCACTGCGACGCCCTGCGCCGCGGTGAGCGGGTGCTGATCGTCGACGACGTCCTCGCCACCGGGGGAACGCTCGAGGCGACGATCGGTCTGGTCCGTCGTACTGGCGCGGAGGTGGTCGCCGTAGCGATCCTGATCGAGCTGGAGTTCCTACACGGCCGCGAGCGGCTCGGCAACGTACCGCTGCGCTCCCTGCTCCTGGCATGAGGCCAAGAGCGCCGGTCAGACAGCACGATGCCGTTAGACTGGGGACTCGCGTGGACCAGGAGTGCCAGTGGCCGACGAACCCGTTTCCACCACCGCCGTCCAGCGAGGCGACGCGGGGTCGGTGGAGGGTGTCTCGAGCACGACACGGATGCGGACGCGGCTGGCCCGGCTCGGCAGCCGGGCGCCCACGACCAACCCCGAGCTCGAGCCGCTCTTCCGGGTCGTCAGGGCGACGCACCCCAAGGCCGATCTGCAGATCATCGAGCGGGCGTACCGCGTAGCCGAAGGATTCCATCGCAACCAGACCCGGTTGAGCGGCGACCCTTTCATCACCCACCCGCTGGCGGTCGCCACCATCCTCGCCGAGCTCGGCATGACGCCGCCGACGCTGTGCGCCGCCCTGCTCCACGACACCGTCGAGGACACGTCATACACGCTGGGCGCGCTGCGTTCCGAGTTCGGCGACGAGGTGGCGCTCCTTGTCGACGGTGTGACGAAGCTCGACAAGGTGAAGTACGGCGAGACCGCGCAGTCGGAGACGATCCGCAAGATGATCGTGGCGATGAGCAAGGACATCCGGGTCCTGGTCATCAAGCTCGCCGATCGGCTGCACAACATGAGGACGCTGCGCTACCTGGAGCGAAGCAAGCAGGAGCGCAAGGCGCAGGAGACCCTCGACATCTTCGCGCCGCTGGCTCACCGGCTCGGGATGAACACGTTGAAGTGGGAGCTGGAGGACCTCGCCTTCGCGACGCTGCATCCGAAGGTCTATGAGGAGATCGTGCGGCTCGTCGGCGACCGTGCTCCCTCCCGTGACGAGTTCCTGGCCCAGGTTGTCGAGCAGGTGCAAGGCGACCTTCGGTCGTCCAAGATCAAGGCGACCGTCACCGGCCGGCCCAAGCACTACTACTCGATCTACCAGAAGATGATCGTTCGCGGTCGCGAGTTCACCGACATCTACGACCTGGTCGGCATCCGCATCCTGGTGGAGTCCGTACGCGACTGCTACGCCGTGCTCGGCGTGCTGCACGCCCGATGGAATCCCGTGCCCGGCCGGTTCAAGGACTTCGTGGCGATGCCGAAGTTCAACATGTACCAGTCGCTGCACACGACGGTGATCGGCCCGGCCGGCAAGCCGGTTGAGTTGCAGATCCGGACGCTGAGCATGCACCGGCGCGCCGAGTACGGCGTCGCAGCGCACTGGAAGTACAAGGAGAACCCGAACGCCACCGCCGACAGCGACCTCCCGTCGACGATCGATGCCCAGGGTACCCAGACCGACCTGACCTGGTTGCGCCAGCTGCTGGACTGGCAGAACGAGACACAGGACCCTGGGGAGTTCCTGGAGTCGCTGCGGTTCGAGATCACGTCCACGGAGGTCTACGTCTTCACCCCCCGTGGCGACGTGATCGCCCTGCCGGCCGCTGCCACCCCTGTCGACTTCGCGTATGCGATCCACACCGAGGTCGGCCACCGGACCATCGGCGCCCGGGTCAACGGTCGGCTCGTGCCTCTGGAGAGCCCGCTCGACAACGGCGACGTGGTCGAGGTGTTCACGTCAAAGGCGCCCGGGGCGTCACCGAGTCGCGACTGGCTGACGTTCGTCAAGAGCCCGCGGGCCCGCAACAAGATCAGGCAGTGGTACACCAAGGAACGGCGTGAGGAGGCGATCGAGCAGGGCAAGGACGCCATCGCCAAGCTGATGCGCAAGGAGGGGATGCCGCTCCAGCGGCTCCTGACGCACGAGTCGCTGTCCGCGGTGGCGACCGAGCTGCGGCATCCCGACGTCTCGTCGCTCTACGCGGCGGTCGGCGAGGGCAACATCGGGGCCAAGACGGTCGTCCGCCGGATCATCGACCTGTTCGGTGGCGAGGAGGGTGCCGCCGAGGACCTCGCCGAGGCTGTGCGGATACCCACCGAACGGCAGCGGCAGAAGCGCGGCCCGCTCGGCGACGCGGGCGTCATCGTCAAGGGCGTACCCGATGTCTGGGTGAAGCTGGCGCGATGCTGCACTCCCGTCCCCGGCGACGAGATCATTGGGTTCGTCACCAGGGGCGCCGGAGTGTCGGTGCACCGCCGCGACTGCACCAACATCAAGAGCCTGCTCGCCGAGCCGGACCGGATGGTGCAGGTGGAGTGGGCGCCGACAGCGCAGAGCATCTTCCTGGTCAACATGCAGGTCGAGGCGCTCGATCGGGCGCGGCTGCTGTCTGACGTGACACGGGCCTTGTCCGACCAGCATGTCAACATCCTCTCCGCGTCGGTGACCACGACTCGCGACCGGATTGCGATGAGCCGGTTCACCTTCGAGATGGGCGACCCCAAGCATCTCGGCCATGTGCTCAAGGCTGTGCGCGGCGTTGACGGCGTCTTCGACGCCTACCGCGTCACCCAGTGACACCCAGCCGCCGGCCCCTTCCCTCCCGCGATCCGACACTTGTGCGACGCGATCCGACACCTGTGCGACGCCAAGCCATCACCACAGACGGTCCAGGCGGGGCGTGAGCCCGAGCAGCTCACCGATCCGCTCTTCGAGCCAGGGGTCCGGGCCCAGGACGGCGGCGCGATCGCAGGTGACGACATGCCAGCCGAACTCCCGCCTGAGTCGTGCACGCCGAAACTCGTCAGCCGCGGCGTCGTGGTCGGAGTGGAACTGCAACCCGTCGTACTCGACGCCGATCCGCGAGCGGCGATAGCCGTTGTCGAGTCGATAGACCACTTGGCCATGCCGGTCCAGCACCTCGATCTGCGGTTCGGGGCAGGGCAGGCCCGCGTCGACGAGGCGAAGTCTGCTCCATGACTCGCCCGCCGACTCCACCCGTCTGTCGACCAGCGGGCTGAGTGCTCGGGCCTGGCGTGCGCCCGGATATCGGGTCAGCGCGGCAACGCGGCGCCGCAGCTTCACCGTCTCGACGAGGTCGGCGTGTGCCATCGCATCGACCGCTCCCAGCGCAAAGGGTCGACGTAGCCAGCGAAGCAGATCCACTGCGGTGCGTTCCGGCGTCGTGACCCGGATGCCATTGAGGTAGGTGACATCCCGGGGGTTGATGTGAGCTTCATAGGTCCGCACGCCCGGTCGCCGTTGTCGTGCGAGGTGGTGAGGCACTATGCATTCCAGTGCCAGGGAGCCCCGCTTCTCTGGCTCGTACGCCTCGACGCCCCATAACCACGCGGCTGTTGAACGGCAGATGACGACATGCGGCGGTACGACCAACGACAGGGCCGCGCATCGGATCTCACGGGACTCGTCGATCGTCCCGTCGAGCAGAACGCCTCGGATCACCCGGCGGACGACACCAGAGTCGATGAGGCATTGAAGCTCGTGGCGTGACAGTCCCGTTCGACCAGCCATGGTGGCCAGGAAGGGCCGCCCGTCGTTGATGAGGTTGAGCACCAGGAAAGCCTGCCGTTCCCGACCCTCTGCCCCGGCGCGTTGTCCACAGGCGCTCGATGCGTCTCGCAGTGCCTGCCGAACGGCGCGCCGAACAAGTGTCGGATCGCTCCGCACAAGTGTCGGATCGCGCCGAACAAGTGTCGGATCGCGGTGAAGGCTACGGTTCGGTGGGGGAGAACTCCTCGAGGGCGAGCACCGCCTGCTGGAGCCATTGCCGCCTGGCCGCGAGGGCGGCCTCCGCTTCCTGCACCCTGCGCTGGTCGCCCTTCGCCGCTGCCGAGCTGCGCCGCTGCTCGAGATCGGCGATCAGCGTCTGAAGCTGGTCCACGGTCGCCCGCGCCCGTGCCGCCGCTTCAGGGTTGCTCCGATGCCAGCGATCCTGATCCGCCGAGCGCACCGTCTCCTCGACCTTGCGCATCCGGCCCTCGAGGCTCTTCGCACGTTCACGCGGCACCTTCCCGATGGCATCCCACCGTTCGCTGATGCCTCGCAGTGCTTCGCGGGCCGCGCGCGGGTCGGTGACCGGCAGCAGCTTCTCCGCCTCGGCCAGCAGCGCGGACTTCTTCTCCGCGTTCGCCTCGAACTCCCGGTCCTGCTCGGCATTGACCGCGTCTCTTGCGGTGAAGAACGTGTCCTGCGCCCCCCGGAAGCGAGCCCAGAGCCCGTCCTCGACCTCCTTGTGCGCAGGTCCCGCTGCTTTCCACTGCTGCATCAACTCTCGGTAGCGCGCGGACGTCGCCCCCCACTCGGTCGAACCGGCCAGCGTCTCCGCTTCCGCCACCAGTTTCTCCTTGACGGTCGTGGCCGCATCCCGTTTCTGGTTGAGGTCGGCGAAGTGCTGCTTGCGTCTGCGCGTGTACGTCGTACGGGCCGCCGAGAAACGACGCCAGAGCATGTCATCGGTCGGCTTGTCCAGGCGCGGGAGGGCCTTCCACTGGTCCAGCAGCTCACGGAACTCGGTCACACCGCCGCGCCAGTCGTTACTGCTCGACAGCTTCTCCGCAGCGGCCGCGATGCGCTCCTTCTGCTCGCGGGCGGCGGCCAGCTTCTCCGCCCGCTCCGCCTTGCGCTTTCGTCGTCTCTCGGCGATCACCTCGTCGACAGCGTCGAGTCTGGCCAGCAGCGCATCGAGGTCACCGACGACATGGGGGTCGAGGACCTGCGCCCGCACCCTGTTCGCCGCCTCCGAGGCTTCCTCCGGGCTGACATGACCGGACCGTAGGCGCTGTTCGAGCAGCTGCACCTCGGCGCGCAACGAGTCGTAGCGCCGGGCGAAGAACGCCAGCGCCTCGGCCGGGTCCCCGTCGGGCCACTGGCCTACGGCGCGCTCTCCGTCCTTCGTACGCACGAAGACATTGCCGTGTTCGTCGACACGACCCCACTCGCCTGTGGCACCACTCACGGGGTTCCTCCACCGGTCGGGGTGCCGCCGGGCCCGGGCGCACCGGGCGACGCCTGCGGCGTGGCGGCGGCACCCGGCCGGGTGGTTGCCGGCGTCGGCGAAGCCGTTCTGGCAGGGGCGGTCGGGGACGGTGGCGAAGTGGACACCGGGACGTTCGGCACCTGACTCTCACCGCCGCCGACCGCGCGACTGATCAGCCAGGTGGCACCCACGACCACCGCGACTCCGAACACCGCGGAAGCGATGACCGCCCGGCGGCGGGCAGCGTGCTGACGTGCCCGCCGGCGCATCTGCTGGCGCTCCCACTTCTCGCGCGCCAGCTGGCGTTCGCGCTGCTGCCTGGTGACCACCCGAAAAGACCTCCGGCCGTGTCCGCGATCGAGGGGCCACGGACCACAGGTCAGTCTAGGTCCGCGGGGTCACAGGTCCGCCAGACGATCGACCGGCCCGGCAACTGGTTCGCAGCGGATCCCCGTCGCTCGGTAGTCTGCAGCCTCGTGCTCGAACGCGGAGCGGGGCGGGTCCGGGTGCCTGGCCGCTCGCCGTCACCCACGGAAAGGCCCACTGATGCTGGTCGCTGGCTTCCCCGCCGGGCCATGGGGGACAAACTGCTACCTGGTTGCCACCGGCGCCGGTCAAGAGTGCGTGATCATCGATCCCGGCAAGGACGCGACCGAAGGGGTCGTCGAGCTGGTCCGCGAGCACCGGCTCAAGCCGGTGTCGATCCTGCTCACGCACGGACATATCGACCACGTCTGGTGCGTCGTCCCCGTGGCCGGCGCTTACGAGTCACCGGCGTACGTGCATCCGCAGGACCGGCACCTGCTCACGAACCCGGCGGCCGGGATCTCACCGGAGTCCGCGGCCATGGCCCTCGGAGCCGGGTACGCGTTCGCCGAGCCTGACGAGGTGCGCGAGCTGACCGATGGCGTCCGGCTGGAGCTCGCCGGTCTGACGTTCGCCGTCGACCACACGCCGGGGCACACGCCCGGTTCGGTGGTCTTCCGCTCGCCCTACGACGGCTCCATTGACGTCCCCGAGGTGATGTTCGGCGGTGATCTTCTGTTCGCCGGCTCCATCGGGCGAACCGACCTGCCCGGGGGCGATCACGCGACGATGCTGCGCAGCCTCGCCGACAAGGTCCTGCCACTCGACGACGCTGTCATCGTCCTTCCAGGTCACGGTCCGCAGACGTCGATCGGCCGCGAACGCGCGACGAACCCCTACCTCGCCGGTCTCGCGCCTGTCGACGGCCCGGCCCGAGGCACCTGACGAGATGGCGAAGCTCCATCCGATCAGCGGGTTCCCCGAGTGGCTGCCACGGGAACGCATCGTCGAGCAGCGGTTTCTCGACACGATCCGCCGGACCTTCGAGCTGCATGGGTTCGCGTCGGTCGAGACGCGGTCCGTCGAGCCGGTCGACTTCCTTCTCGGCAAGAGTGAGGTCGATCACGAGATCTATGGTCTGCGCCGGCTTCAGGC
>JBKPNJ010000022.1:0-18363 GCA_046732575.1 Actinomycetota bacterium | reverse complement strand
CTCCTGACGCACCTGGTCAGGGACCTGGCAACAGCCAATGAACTGGAGAAAGTATGAGCACCGCGCCCGAGGCGCCTCCGCAGGCTGCAACGCAGGAGCCTGGCTACCTCAGCCACCGGCAGATCCTGGTCGTGCTCGCAGGCCTTATGGCTGGGATGTTCCTGGCCGCTTTGGACATGAGCATCGTCGGAACAGCGCTCCCCCGGGTGGTGTCCGACCTCGGCGGGCTGAACGAGATGTCGTGGGTCGTCACCGCGTACCTCCTGACGTCCACCGCCTCCACGCCGCTGTGGGGCAAGATCTCCGACCTCTACGGTCGCCGGCTGATCTTCCAGGCTGCGATCGTGACGTTCGTGATCGGCTCGCTGTTCAGCGGGTTCGCCCAGAACATGACCGAGCTGATCTCGGCCCGGGCGATCCAGGGGCTCGGCGGAGGCGGTCTGATGGCGCTCGCCCTCGCGGTGATCGGTGACATCATCCCGCCACGCGAGCGCGGTCGCTACCAGGGCTACTTCGCTGCCGTGTTCGGCACCTCGAGTGTGCTGGGCCCGGTGCTGGGCGGGTTCTTCACCGACGGGCCCGGGTGGCGCTGGATCTTCTTCATCAACGTCCCCATCGGGCTGGTGGCGCTCACCGTCACGTCAGCTGCCCTGAAGCTGCCGACCGTCCGCCGGGAGCACACGATCGACTATCTCGGTGCCGCCTCGGTGGTGACCGCGGTCACCTCGCTGTTGCTGTTCACCGCATGGTCCGGACCCGAACTCGGCTGGTTCTCCGCGACGTCGGTGACGCTGATCGCCCTCGGGGCAGTCTTCGCAGTGCTCTTCGTGTTCGTCGAGCTACGGGCGGCCGAACCGATCATCCCGATGGAGTTGTTCGCCGAGAGGACCTTCTCCATCGCCAGCATCTTCGTGTTCATCGTCGGCATCGCGATGTTCGGATCGCTTGTCTTCCTGCCGCTGTACCTGCAGGTGGTCCACGGCATGGGCCCGACTCAGTCCGGGCTCGCCCTGCTCCCGATGGTGGTCGGACTGTTCTCCACGTCGATCAGCTCGGGGCAGATCATGTCGCGCACCGGCCGTTACCGGCCGTTCCCGATCCTTGGCGCGGCGACCGTGACCGTGTCGATGCTGCTGCTGTCCAGGCTCGAGGTCGGGACCCCGTACTGGCAGGCGGCGCTGGTGATGTGGCTGCTGGGCGCTGGTCTCGGCTTCACCATGCAGGTGATGGTCACCGTCGTGCAGAACTCCGTCAGCCGCCGCCACATGGGGACCGCCACCAGTTCGGTGATGTTCTTCCGGAGCATGGGTGGCGCCTTCGGCGCCGCGCTGTTCGGCGCGATCATGACCAGCCGGCTCACGCACTACCTTCCGACCGGAGCCAGGTCCGGGACCGGCGGCGACATCGCGAACAACGTCCAGAAGATCCAGTCGCTCCCCGGCCCGGCACACACGGTGATCGTGACGGCATTCAACTCGGCTCTGAGCGACGTGTTCATGGTGGCCGTTCCGATCGTGCTGATCGCGCTGGCGGTCTCGTTCTTCCTGCCGGAGAAGCCGCTGCGGGCCCGGGAGGTTGCGACCGACCCGAGTCAGGTGGATCGGGATATCAACGCCGATGAGCACCGCATGTCGCCGGCGCACTGAGCGGATGCGCCGTCCTCGGATGCGTTGCGTTGAACCTCGCGACGGCTCAACGAGGGTCTGGCCCGCGGAGGTATGAAGCACGGCTGAGGGACTCAGCCGGGCGAGGCCTTGAGACCGATCTGCTGATCGTCTGACTCCGGCGCCGACAGGTACTTGACGATGGTGTTGAGAACCGCGACGAGCGGCACGGCGACGAGCGCGCCGACTATGCCCGCCGCGAGGACACCGGCGGCGATCGCCAGGATCACCGCGAGGGGGTGAAGGCTGACGGCCCGGCCGAGCAGGAACGGCTGCAGCACGTGCGCCTCGAGCTGCTGGACACCTATCACACCGGCCAGCATGAGGAGCGCTGCGAGAGGGCCGTGGGCCACCAGCGCGACGAGCACCGCGACCGAGCCTGAGACGGTCGCCCCGACAACGGGTACGAACGACCCGAGGAAGACAAGCACCCCGATCGGGAAGGCCAGCGGCACGCGCAGCACGAGGGCGACGAGCGTGATGCCGACCGCGTCGGTGAACGCCACGATCACGGTCGCCCGCACGAACGCCGTCAATGACACCCAGGCCGCCCGGCCGGAGCGGTCCGCCCTGCGGCGCGCTGCCCTGGGGAAGAGCCCGACGATCCAGGACCAGATCTGCCCACCCTGGTACAGGAAGAAGTACGTCGAGAACAGCGCGATGAAGATTCCCGCCACGACGTGACCGAGTGTGGCGCCGACCGACGCGACACGTGTCGCCAGGTTGGTATTGCTGGATGAGATCGAGGAGCGAGCTTTTGCCAGCGCGTCGTCGAGCTGGGACTGGGTCAGATGCAACGGCCCGGTACGCAGCCAGTCCTGGATCTTGCCGATCCCGTCGGAGACCTGTGTCGCGAGATCGTCGACACCTGAACCGATCTGCTGCCCCACGAGGACGAGCAGCCCGACCACGAACGCGATGAGCGCGATCACCACCACCCCGGCGGACAGCCCGCGCGGCATGAAACGCTCGAGGAGCTCGACGGCCGGGACGACGAGCGCCGCCAGGAACACCGCCACCACCACCGGGACGAGGACAACCTCGAAGAAGGCGAGCGCGCGGACGAGAAGGTACATCGCCAGAACGATGATCACGAACCGCCACGACCATGCCGCCGCGATCTCGACGCCGTGCGGGATCGTGACCCGGCGCGGCTCCTCCCGCTCAGGTGCATACGTGTCCGCCGCCGGCGGCGGATCGGGAGCGACGACGACCCCCTCGCCGTCGTCGACCCCTACCTCGTCGCGCCGCGCACGTCCCCGGACGCGGTCAACCCAGACCCCGACTCTCGACACACCGCCTCCTCATCGCAAGACAGTGCAAAGTAGCGCATAGGCCACCATCGGATCGTCGTCCGCGAGCAGGCCGGCCGCTGCCATCACATAGTCGGCGTCGACCGCCACCCGCGGATCCACCGGAAGCATCCAGCCCGCGGCCCGGTCGCTGCGGCAGGCGCGGCGGAGCAGGTCCGGGCCGAATCCCGGGCCGTTGTGCCGCAGCACACCACCGGATCCGACGAGCAGGCCCACTCCGCGCAGGTCCTTGCCGGAGCGCTCGACGAGCCGGCCGTCGGGCCCGAACGTCACCTGCTGACGACCAGCGTGCCGCCGCAGTGCGGTCGCCACCGCGATCGTCGCGATGCGGGCGTCGACGGCCCGGTCCTCGTCGGTGCCGGGCACGTCGGAGGGCCGCAGCCGCAGCCGGCGGGCAGCACCCAGCAACGCATCACCTTCGGTCCCGTCGACCATCCCGGTCGCCACTCCGGCCTCGACCGTCGCGACGGCGCTCCAGCGCATTCCCAGGTCGCCTTCGACGGTTCGGCTGACCGGGACTGTGGCCACCACCTGGCGGTCGAGTCCGCCCTCCCGCTCACCGCCCCGGCCGCCCGGCTCTGTGCCATCGGCCTCATCGGCGTCGACCTCGACGACCGAGTGGACGTCGGTGGTAGCACCGCCGACGTCGACAACCACCAGGTCGCCGGCACCGGGATGTCCGTCAGCCGGTCCCCGCGCCAGGAGCTCGACGGCGGTGAGGACCACGTCGGGCGTCGCGCCGCGCACCATCTCGACGAAGTCTGAACGCTTCGAGAGGTGCTTGCCGCCGATCACATGCCTGAGGAACATCTCGCGGATCGCCGCCCGCGCGGGTTCCGGGCGCAGCACGCCGATGCGCGGGACGACGTTGTCGGTGACAACGTGGGGGGTGCCGCTGGCGTCGAACAGCGCGCTGACGTCAGCCTGGGCATCGACGTTCCCGGCCAGGACCACCGGTCCGGCCCAGCCGGCACCGGCGAGAGAGTTGGCACAGCCGAGCAGAACCTCGGCATTCCCCCCGTCGGTTCCGCCGACGAGCAGGACCACGTCGGGACACGCATCCCGTAGCCGCTCGACCCCGGCATCATCCAGCGTCCCGTAGGCCACGTGCACCACACGCCCACCGCTGCTCAGCGCCACTCTCCAGCCAGCTTCGGCCGTGACCAGCTGCTCGTTGCCCACCACGGCGATCCGCAGGCCGCCGCCGGCAGATGAACACGCCAGCACCGGAGCCGTCAACGCGCCGGCGTGGACCTCACCCAGTCGCGCGCGGCACTGGTCCCATCCGTCGAGCACGTCGGAGTCGAGCGTGGTCGGGTTGGTCGCGGTGGCGATCAGAGCCGCGGAGCCCGCATCGACCAACGCAGCCTTGGTGAACGTCGACCCGAAGTCGACGCAACACACCAGGTCCGTCACGGCGCCGTCGTCACTGTGCTCACGTGACCGGGCGGGGTCACTGCGCGGGGTCACTGGGCGGGGTCACTGTGCGGGGTCACTATGCGGGGTCACTGGTGCGGGGTCACTGCGTGGACAAGGCGCGGTCGAGGTCGGCGAGCAGGTCGTCGGCGGTCTCGATGCCGACCGACAGCCGGACCAGGTCACCGGGCACCTCGAGCGTCGAGCCGGCAACGGAGGCGTGGGTCATTCGGCCGGGGTGCTCGATCAGCGACTCCACGCCGCCGAGCGACTCCGCCAGGATGAACAGCTCGGTCCGGTCGCAGACGTCGATCGCCGCCTGCTCCCCGGCGCGAAGCCGGAACGAGACCATCCCGCCGAAACGCCTCATCTGCCGTGCCGCGACCGCGTGGCCGGGGTGCTCCGGAAGACCCGGGTAGAGCACCTCGGCGACCGCCGGGTGGCGGGTGAGGAACTCCGCGACACGCTCGGCGTTGTCGCTGTGCCGGTCCATGCGCACTCCGAGAGTGCGAAGTCCCCGCAGGACCAGCCACGAGTCGAACGGCCCTCCGATCGCACCGATCGCATTGTGGTGGTAGGCGACCGACTCAGCGAGCGCGTCGTCGTTCAGGACGAGGGCTCCGCCGACCACGTCGGAGTGGCCGCCGCAGTATTTCGTGGTCGAGTGCACGACGACGTCGGCGCCGAGCGCAAGAGGTTGCTGGAGGTAGGGCGAGGCGAAGGTGTTGTCGACGACCAGGATCGCTCCCGCCTCGTGCGCCACCTCTGCCAGCGCGGCGATGTCGGCGATGCCCATCAGCGGGTTGGTGGGGGACTCGATCCACACGATCCGGGTGCCCGCCCGCCCGGCGGCGGCGCGGACCGCATCGACATCGGTTACCGGCGCGACCGTATACCGAAGACCCCAGCGCTCCAGCACACCCGCGATGAGCCGGAACGTCCCGCCGTAGGCATCGCCGGGCATCACCACGTGGTCGCCAGGACTGCAGGCCGCCCGCAGCAGGGTGTCCTCCGCCGCCATCCCGCTGGCGAAGACCAGGCCGCGGGTGCCTCCCTCCAGGACGGCCAGACACTGCTCGAGCGCCAGCCGCGTCGGATTGCCGGAGCGGGAGTACTCATAGCCGCCGCGCAGACCGCCGACTCCGTCCTGCTTGTATGTGCTCGTGGCGTAGAGCGCTGGGACCACCGCCCCGGTCAGGGGATCTGGCTCTTGACCGGCGTGGATGGCCAGCGTCTCGAAGCCCGCGTCGCTCATGAGCACAGGCTAGATGCTGCTCACCTTGAACCTGCGGCCGCGTGCGGCAGACTGGATCGCGGGCACGACCACTGCTGCACTCCGACCACAGGGAGCCGAACGTGTTGTTCAGCCGGCACAAGACCGATCTTCCGAGTACTCAGGATGCCCTCCCGGGCCGGTCCGAGCGCGCGTACCGGGTGGGGGCCACCCACGCTGTGCTGAATACCCCCATCGAGGGTGAGATACCGACCGGATACCAAGAGGCCGTCTTCGGGCTCGGCTGCTTCTGGGGCGCGGAGCGGAAGTTCTGGGAGACGCCAGGGGTGTGGACCACATCGGTGGGATACGCCGGCGGGATCACCCCCAACCCGACATACGAGGAGGTCTGCAGCACGCGCACCGGTCATGCCGAGGTGGTCCGCGTCGTGTTCGACCCGGCGGTCGTGTCGTACGCAGACCTGCTGAAGGTCTTCTGGGAGTCGCACGACCCCACGCAGGGGATGCGCCAGGGCAACGACGTCGGAACCCAGTACCGTTCGGCGATCTACGTGACCTCGCCGGAGCAGCGGGCGGCCGCGGAGGCATCCCGAGATGCTTACCAGACGGTGCTGACCAGGTCCGGCTACGGGCAGATCACCACCGCCATCGCCGAGCTCGGCGACTACTGGCTGGCCGAGGACTACCACCAGCAGTACCTCCACAAGAACCCGATGGGCTACTGCGGCATCGGCGGGACCGGCGTCTCCTGCCCGGTCGGCGTCGTTCGCGCCGACGGCTGATCCGGGCGTGCGCCTGTTAGCTGTCCTGCTGGTGATCTGGCTGCTCATCGGGGTCGCCGCAGCGGCACAGCGGGACTACTTCTCCGGAGGCAAGGACAACTGTGCGCACTTCGGTACGACCGCTGTCACCATCATCGCCGGCCCGCTGAACTACGTGGGCGCCAACCCGAAGGTCCGCTGCGAGGTCCCCCAGCCCTCGACGTAGTCGGCACCCTGGCGGCAGCACCGGGCTGGGCGAGCCTCAGGACGTGCTGATGAAACCCAGGAGATCCTGGCGGGTGACGATGCCGACCGGTTTCCCGTCTTCGAGCACCAGAAGCGCGTCGGCCTGCTGCAGAGCCTCGACCGCGTTCGACACCGAGTCGCCCGCCCCGATCGACGGCAGCGACGGCGACATGTGCTGATCGACCCGGTCGGCGAGGTGCGCCCGTCCGGTGTAGAGCGCCTCGAGCAGGTCGCGGTCCACCACCGACCCGGTTACCTCCGCAGCCATCACCGGCGGCTCCGCCCGTACGACCGGCATCTGAGACACGGCGAACTCGCGCAGAATGTGCACGGCCTCGGCGATCGTCTCACTGGGATGGGTGTGGACGAGCGAGGGCAGCGTGCCGTCCTTCCCGCGCAGCACCTGCCCGACCGTGCGCTCGCGACCGGCCTGCATGAAGCCGTAACGCGACATCCAGGAGTCGTCGAAGACCTTGGTGAGATACCCCCGCCCGCCGTCAGGCAGCAGCACCACGATGACCGCGTCTGCGTCGTCGAGCTCGTGCGCCAGCGCCACCGCGGCAGCTGCCGCCATACCGGACGACCCGCCCACGAGCAGCCCCTCCTCGCGGGCCAGCCGCCGGGTGAGAAGGAACGAGTCGCGGTCAGACACGGCAAGGATCCGGTCGGCGATGGACCGGTCGTACGTAGCCGGCCAGAAGTCCTCGCCGACGCCCTCGACCAGATAGGGCCGCCCGGAGCCGCCGGAGTACACCGAGCCCTCCGGATCGGCCCCGACCACCTGGACCCGACCGTCGCTCACCTCCTTGAGGTAGCGGCCGGCACCGCTGATCGTGCCCCCGGTCCCGACTCCGGTGACGAAGTGCGTGATCCTGCCCTGCGTCTGCTTCCAGATCTCGGGGCCGGTCGACTCGTAGTGGGATGCGGGATTGTTGGGATTGGAGTACTGGTCGGGCTTCCAGGCACCCTCGATCTCCCCCACGAGCCGGTCCGAGACGCTGTAGTAGGAGTCGGGGTGCTCGGGCTCGACCGCCGTCGGGCAGACGACGACGCGCGCGCCGTACGCCTTGAGCACGTTGCGCTTGTCCTCGCTGACCTTGTCAGGGCAGACGAACACGCAGCTGTAGCCCTTCGCCTGAGCCACCAGCGCGAGCCCGACGCCGGTGTTACCGGAGGTGGGCTCCACGATCGTGCCGCCAGGAGCCAGCGAGCCGTCCCGCTCCGCCGCCTCGACCATCCGCAGCGCGATGCGGTCCTTCACCGAGCCGCCGGGATTGAGGTACTCGACCTTGGCCAGCACGACGGGGACCGCTCCCCCGACCACCCGGTGCAACCGGAGCAGCGGGGTGTTGCCCACCAGATCGAGCAAGGAGTCAACGTAGTCCACCCGGCAAGCCTAGAGTGCAGATCCCAGGGAGAAGACGGAAGTCGGAGGACCCGTGAGCAGAGCCAGCGCCGCCCGCCGGCTGGCGGCGGCTGCCGCGTACGGCGGTGGCGGCCTCGGCGTGCTCGGCGGAGCGCTGTACGCCGTCTTGCTGGCGGAGGCCAGCATCGCCCGTCGCGCCATCGGGCCGGCCGAGCAGGCGCCGCCCGACAGCAGTGGGCTCTACGGCTCCTGGTTCGGCGGAGACGAGATCTCGATGGTGGTGCTCGGCGACTCCGCCGCCGCGGGGTACGGCGTCAGTCATGTTCGGCACACCACCGGGGCTCTGCTCGCCAACGGGCTGAGCGAGGTCGCCCGGCGGCCGGTCCGCCTGACCTCCGCCGCGTTCGTCGGGGCGGTCTCCGCCGACCTCGACCCGCAGGTCGACAGGGTGCTCGCGACGCAGCCCCGGCCCGGCGTCGCAGCGGTGATCATCGGCGTCAACGACGTCACCCACCGGGTCAGGCCATCCGATTCCGTCCGCATGCTCGAGGCAGCCGTGCGCCGGCTGCGACAGGAAGGCTGCGCGGTGGTGGTGGGAACCTGCCCGGACCTCGGCACCGTCAGGCCGATCGCGCCACCATTACGCCAGCTTGCGCGTCTGTGGAGCCGTCGGCTGGCGGCAGCGCAGACCATCGCGGTCGTCGAGGCGGGTGGGCGAACCGTGTCGCTGGCGACGATCCTCGGCCCGGAGTTCGACGCCGCACCGGCGGAGCTTTTCGGGCCGGACCGCTACCACCCGTCGGAGGCGGGTTATGCCTCGCTGGCCGGTGCCATCCTGCCGTCACTGGTCTCCGCGGCCGGGTTGATGTCCAGCGAGGACGAGGTGCCCGAGGGACTGCGGGGAGACGGCGTGCTGCCGATCTCGTTCGCGGCCGCCGAGGCCGCGCGTACTCCCGGGACCGAGGTGGCGCGGACGCAGGTGGCGGGGCGCGAGCGGGGGCCGCGCGGACGCTGGGTCCTGCTACGACATCGTCAGCGCTGGATCCGCGGCGGAGCGGACCGGCAAGACGCGAGCACCGCAACACCGTCCGATGGGGGGGTTGTCTGACTGCGCGCGATGGGGCACGCTCAATGACACACCGGTCTGCAGGAGGCACACATGGGTCTACACCACTCCGAGGAAACACATCGGAACCTTGTCGCCAAGGTCCCCACGGCGACGGGACGCGAGCTTCCCGAGTGGTTCAGGCAGCTTGACGGTTGCCCGGGATTCCTCCGGTTCGACGACCGGGTGAACTGGCTGCGCGACGAGTTCGGCATCGCACACGGGCACGCCACCGCGATCGTTCACGAGCACAGCCTCAAGCGCGCGCACCTCGCGTTCGAGTAACCGACCGTCGAGGCGTCCGAGCAACCGACCGTTCGAGGTCAGTGGTCAGTCGCGAAAGATCGCCAGGATGCGCAGCAGCTCGATGTAGATCCAGACGATCGTCACCGTAAGGCCGAACGCTGCCCGCCACGACTCGCTCTCCGGGGCACCGACGGCGACGGCACGCTCGACGTAGTCGAAGTCGAGGATCAGCATCAGCACGCCGAGCCCCAGACCGATGACGCTGGAGATCAGCCCCATCGAACCGAGACCGTTGAAGCCGATGTCGGCGGAGAAAAAGCTGAGCACGAAGTCGAGCAGGGAGACAGCGACGAAACCGAAGATCGCCGCCGTGACGTACTTGCGGAACCTGTCGGTGACGCTGATGTTGAAGAACTTGTAGGCAGCCAGCGTGCCGGCGACCGCGGCTACCGTTCCTACGACTGCGCCCACCACAACCCCGGGGTAGTAGGCGTCGAACGTCTTGCTGGCCGCGCCGATGAACGCTCCTTCGGCGACAGAGTAGAGCAGCACCAGCGGCGGGCTGACCGTCCGCGAGAAGCTGATCACCAGCGACAGGGCCAGTCCGATCATCGCACCGCCGATCCATGCCATGCCGAGCATGGAATCGGGCAGTCCCCACCAGGTCAGCGCGGCGGTGAGCACCACCAGTCCGAGGGTGACGGCGGTCTTCTGGACAGCGGAGTCGATGGTCATCCGGGCCGGGGCGGCGACTCCCGAGCCGATCTGCCAGGTGGACGGGTCGCCGTGGCCGGAACGCTGCCGGCTGCCCGGCCGGCCATATCCGGTGTACGGCCCGTTGGCAGCGTACGTGTGGTAGCCGTCCTGGCCGTTGAACGTCTCGCTCCTGGCGAAGACGGGGTTGCTGCTCTTCATGGCACCGAGGATACCTGAGCGTGGAGGCAGTGCCCTCCAGTCGCGCGGGTGGCGGCTTGGGTAACGCAAATGGCTCTATCTCATTACACAAGCGACGAATATGGTCTGGATGGCGCACCCGCGGCTGTCCAGCGGCAGGTCTATGTCCCGCCGGCGTTGACAGACCGTCCATCGCCTGACGCAAGGAGTGCGCGTTGACATCCCTCACCACCCGAGGCCGGATCGCCGCCGTCGGCGCGTCGGCCCTCATCGCCTGTCTGCTGCCCCAGGCTCCCGTCGAGGCGGCGACGGCCGGGGCACCGCTGGACCTTCGACGAGGCGGGTGACAACCCGACGGCCCTCGACTCCTCCGGGAACAACAACACAGGGGTCAGCGCGAACGTCTTCGGGACTGGTAGTGGATACGTCTTCAACGGGACGAACTCGAGTGTCACCGTGGCAGACTCGGCTTCGCTGAGCCCGGGCGCGAGCGACTTCTCGTTCTCGGCGACGTTGACGACGAACGTGCCGGCCGCGGGGACCGACTACGACGTGATTCGCAAGGGTCTGGCGTCCACGCGCGGAGGCGAGTACAAGATCGAGGTACTTCACGTCAACGGCATCGCGAAGGCCATGTGCCTGGTCAAGGACTCCAACAAGAATGTGGCGTCGGTCCGCTGGTCGCCGGCAGGCGGCCTCGCCGACGGCCGGCAGTACATGATCACGTGCGCGAAGACGGCCACTGGCGTCACTTTGAACCTCGCGGCTTCAAGCGATGACGGCGCCTCATGGACCTCGTACAAAGCCCGGTCGAAGACGGTCTCTGGTGGTCTCGGCACGGTGGCCAACGATGGGAAGCTGTTCATCGGGACGAAGTCCGACACCGGCGGAGATCCGTTCAACGGCACTTTGTTCGACGCGAGCGTCAGCTGATCCTCGACGTCGTGGGCGACTGTCTGTAGCGGTCGACCGCTATTACAGATGTTCCAACGACAGGTCGGCGCGGAATCGGCAGACTGCGATTGGCAGCCCCGGGTCCGCGTCCGAGGAAGTCGGCGGCGCCTCCGCCATGAAGTCCCCCGGTGGTCGGGCGCCACACTCTCTCCGATGATGCGAGGTCCGCATGACAGTGTCGATGCGCAGCGTGTTCAGCCGCGCAGGCGAACGCCGGTCCGAGGACGGTCGTGACTGGATGCTGCTGTGCTTGAAGCTCGACGCCGGTGAGCAGCGGGTGGCGGTGATGGAGACCGATGAGGGCGGCCGCGTTTTCGGCAAGTCCTTCCTGACGGATCGGAGACTCATCTGTGCCCGTCGCACGCCACAAGGGCTCTTCGTGGCCCATAGCACGCGCAGTCTCGCGGACGCCACAACCGTCACGGCGTATTCACCGGAGAAGACGATGGTCCTTCATGTCGACCGGCAGCCGACCGACCTGATCGTGCGGGCGAGAGGCCGAAAGGTGCCCACCGCGCATTTCGAGCGATTCGCCGGGATGGTCCGCGACCGGGTGGCGGCAGTGGCCCCATAGACAACGCCTATACACACCACAAGGCGCCCAGAGGCCTATCGGCAAGATATGGACCAGTCCGCCGTCACGAGCGGGCGCGGCATCGAGCACCTGAGCCACCCAGCGATGTCCCGCTATGGACGACCGGACAATCGGATGCGGGCACCGAAGCGCATTGAGTGCTTACGGGAATCGCACCCAGGCCTCGTCGATCGTACCGAGGTACCAGTCGAACCCGGTGGGCGCAGTCCCCTCGGCCTTGGCGCCGATCGCCAGACTGGCGTCATTCGAGACCGATCCCAAACCGGCGACGGTCTTGGTGCCGCTGAGGGCGCCGTCGATGTAGATCTTGACGCTGTTGCCCACTCGACTGCACTCGACGGTATGCGCGGCGCCGACCAGGTCCTTGCTCGCCCGGATCGCCCCGACGACCTTCTGCGCGTCCTTCACGACACATCGGCCCAGGGCATTGCCGTTCGAGTACGCGATCTCGAGCTTGTAGTCCCCGCCCTGGGTGGTCGTAATGCCCTTGCGCAGCACGTCGTAGGTCTCACCCTCCGCCGGCGCCTTGGTCATCTGGAGTCTTACGCCGAACGAGAAGTCGGCCGTGGACGGATCAAGCGTCGGGCTGTCAGGGACGATGACGCGCGAGTTGTAGCCGTTGAAGCTGTAGACAGACCCATTGCCGTTGATGTTCCATGCAGTCCCGGTGTTGCCATTGACGCTGTCCTTGGCCTGGCCGGATACATCGTCTGCGGAGGTCGAGTCGCTGAGGACCTCGTTCAACAGCCACCGCGCCGCATACCCGGAGGAAGAAGGAGGGGGCGGAGTCGAGCCGCCGGCGCAACTGGCGGTGACGTCATCGAGGTACCAGCTGCTGCCGGCGGGAAACGATGGAGCGGAGAACTGCAGATCGGCGGTCGACGCGCCCGAGGGCATCGTGAGAGTGGCAACCGGCAGCTGCTGCCAGCCACCGGTGAAACTCACCGACGTGGACTTCGTCGTAACCTTCGTGGTTCCGTTGAGAGCGGTCCATTTGAGCACGGCTTTCGCGCCGGTCGGACCGGAGACCCAGGCGGACGCGGTGCAGCTGCTGCCCACCGGTACCTGGGTGAACTGGTTGGGGGCATCGGTCAGCCCGGCGATGCCCGTTCCGCTCGAGCTCTTTCTGGTCAAGATGGCGGCGGAGGTGCCGGTGTGGACAAGGTTCGACGTCACGCCGAACGTCGTGCCGCTCAGCGGCGCCCACCCGGTCGTTCCGTTCTCGAACCCGGGGTTGGTCACGTCGACCGCCGCCGCAGGTAGCGCCGGCGCTATTGCCGTCACA
This sequence comes from Actinomycetota bacterium, assembly GCA_046732575.1. Classification (GTDB taxonomy): domain Bacteria; phylum Actinomycetota; class Actinomycetes; order Propionibacteriales; family Nocardioidaceae; genus JBKPNJ01. Next base: position 5,284 of record JBKPNJ010000022.1, on the reverse strand, counting down.
CCGCCGAGTACGAGAGCCGCGGCGACACCGATTGCGCGCCTGCATTCCGGCACGAATGTGATATTACGCAAGGTGATATCCCGATCACATTTGAGTAGGACTGGCATTTATCCACGGATAGTGACGGATAGAGTAGGGCATTCCATCGCCGTTGCCAATTGCTCGGATTCGTAGTCGAATAGCCACAAACAGTAATTCGTCCTCTCTGCTCCGGCCTTGACTATCGACGGGCGTTGTACCGGGAGGCCGGGTCAGCGGCGGCGTGCCACGGACTGGTCCATGGGTCTGTGGCGACGCACGCCCCGAGCAGGCGCTGCGGAGCTCGCCGGCCCGGTCTTCGGCGAGCGTTGGCGGCTCGTCAGCAGACAGGCGGTTCAGTCGACCCTGTGCTCTTTCAAGCCGCATGTTCGTGGTGCCCCCGGTGGGACTCGAACCCACACTTGACGCGTTTTAAGTGCGCGGCCTCTACCGATTGGGCTACGGGGGCGCCGGTGCCGCGAGGCCGATGCTACGCCCGGGGGTATCAGGTTCTGGGCCGCTGACCGAGCAGTCCGGCGCGCGTGGGCGGCATACCGGAGCGCCCGTCAGGATCCTGCCGCACTGCCAGCACCTGGTTCACCCTGGTCCGGCCCAGTTCGAAGCCGAGCACGGAGACGGCGAGGTAGAGCCGCCATACCCGCGCCCGGCCGTCACCCGCCAGCCGGACCGCGCTCTGCCAGTCGTTCTCAAGGTTGCGCAGCCACACCTGGAGCGTCTTCGGGTAGTGCTCGCGCAGGTTCTCGACGTCGCGGACCTCGAGGTCGGCTTCCTCCAGCGCGCCGATGACCGTGGCCAGCGGGAGCAGCTCCCCGTCGGGGAAGACGTACTCGGACACGAACGTGCGCCGCTCCTGCGGGATCTGCGGACGCTGGGTTATCTGGTGGTTGAGGACCCGCCCGCCCGGACGCACCAGGTCGTGCAACCGGTTGGCGTACTCGAGGAACTGTGCCCGCCCGACGTGCTCGGCCATCCCGATCGAGGAGATCGCGTCAAAGGGGCCGTCGTCGACCTCCCGGTAGTCGGCGAGCCGGATGTCCACCCGGTCCTCGAGACCGGCTTCCGCGACCCGCTTGCGAGCCAGCTCCGCCTGGTCGGTCGACAAGGTGATGCCGACCCCGGTGACGCCGTACTCGGAGGCGGCATGGATCAGCATCGAGCCCCAGCCGCAGCCGACGTCCAACAGCCGCAGGCCGGGTGCCAGTCCGAGCTTGCGCGCCACGAGGTCGAGCTTCGCCCGCTGCGCCCGGTCGAGGTCGCGAACCCCGTCGTCCCAGTACGCGCACGAATAGACCATCGACGGTCCCAGCAGCTGCCGGTAGAACTCGTTGCTGACGTCGTAGTGATGCCGGATCGCGGCCCGGTCGCGGTCGCGGGAATGTCGCTGACCCGCCAGCGAGACCTCCTCCGGGGGAGGCGTCGGCTGCCGGCCCACCGCTCGCAGGCGCACAGCCAGTGCGATGATCTCGGCCCGGTCCCTGACCGAGAGGCCAGGATGCCTCCCGATCGACCTGCCGAAGCCCACCAGCAGGCGCAAGGCCTCGAGCAGGTCGCCCTCGACATCGATGTCACCGGACACGTACGCCCGGACCATCCCCATCTCGCCGGGCTGCCACAGCAGCCGGCGCACAGCTCGGCGCGACGCGAGAACGATGGTCGGGTCAGCGGCAGGACCTGATACGGAGCCGTCCCAGGCCCTGACCCGCAGTGGCACCTCGACCCCGAACGTCCGCGACACCAGGTCGGTGATGCGGGTAGCTGTCGTCATCGCTGCCTCACCTCTGTCGTCGGCGGACTCGTACGCAAGCCATAGGCTGCCTGTCACACCGAACCTCGGCGCTCAATGGGAGGCTCGCTCGAACTCCTCCCGCGGATGTTCGAGCGAGCCCAGGGACGTGATGTCCCGGGTGAAGAACAGTGCGAGAGTCCAGTCAAGGACTACGCGCACCTTCTTGCTCGTCGTCGGCATCCGGCTCAGGTGGTAGCTGCGGTGCATGAACCAGGCCGGCCAGCCCTTCAGCTTGATCCCGTACACCTGCGCCGCGCCCTGGTGCAGCCCAAGGCTGGCGACCGAGCCCGCGTGCTTGTGCTTGTAGTCGCGCACCGGCTCGCCGCGGAGGGTTCTGACGATGTTGTCGGCCAGCACCCTGGCCTGCCGGACCGCATGCTGCGCACTGGGTGAGCACAGCTGACCCGGGTGGGCGAGGTCGGGAACCGCCGCGTTGTCCCCGGCGGCCCAGGCATCCGCCATTCCCTCGACCTTGAGGCTGGGCAGCGCCTTGACGCGACCCTTGTCGTCCAGAGGGAGGTCCGACAACGCCAGCGAAGGGCTCGCCTTGACGCCAGCGGTCCACACGATCGTGTCGGCCCGGAACTCCTCACCATCGGACAGCACGACGTGGCCGCCCACACATGACTCGAGCCGGGTCCCCATCTTCACCACGATGCCCCGCTCCCGCAGGCGGGTGACGGTGTAGCGCCCCAGGTCCCTCCCCACCTCCGGAAGTATCCGGTCGGCGGCCTCCACCAGGACCCAGCGCATGTCCGCGGGTTCGATGTTGTCGTAGTAGCGGGTAGCGAACCTGGCCATGTCCTCGAGCTCCGCCAGCGCCTCCACCCCCGCGTACCCACCGCCGATGAACACGAAGTTGAGCGCGCTGGAACGGACGTCCGGCTGCTGCACGGAGCTGGCCGCGTCCAACCGGTCCAGCACCCGGTTCCGAAGCGCGATCGCCTCCTCGATCCGCTTGAAGCCGATGGCCTGCTCGGCGAGCCCGGGGATCGGCAGCGTCCGTGCCACCGACCCGAGCGCCACCACGACGATGTCGTAGGCAAGCTCGTACGGGGGTCCGAGCGACGGTTGAACCGTCACGACCTTGCGCGCATGATCAATGCCCGCGACGCTGCCGGTGACGACGTTCGTGCGCCTCAGGGTCCGCCGCAACGACACCACCACGTGCCTTGGCTCGAGGTTGCCAGCGGCCGCCTCCGGAAGAAACGGCTGGTACGTCATCACCGAGCGGGGTTCGACAACGGTGACGCGCGCTTCGCTCGTGCGCAGCTGCTTCTTCAGCCGGAGGGCGGCATACATCCCGACGTAACCACCTCCGAGGATCACGATGTGGGGCGTCGTCATGACTCGAGCCTTCCGCATGATGGCTGGTTCCGCAGATTCCACGGCACGCGCTACCGACGTCGACCGCCCGCCGCTCGGGCCCACCGTCGTGCCCGCTCGAACACAGCGTCGAGCATCGGCTCGGAGAGCTTGCCGGTGAATGTGTTCTGCTGGCTCGGATGGTAGCTACCCAGCAGCAGCATCGGCTCGCCGCCGGGCTTGGCCAGCACCGCCTCGGCGGCGTGTCCGAACCTGGGTCGCGGCCGGGGGACGGAGTACCCCTGTGCACGGAATGCGCGAACCGCCGCATCCCACCCATAGGACCCCAGGCAGACGGTGACCTGGAGACCGCCTGAGACAAGTGCCAGCTCGGCGTCCAGCCAGGGCGCGCAGGTGTCACGTTCCTCGACGCTGGGTCTGTTGTCCGGCGGGGCGCAGCGCACGGCGGCCACCATCCTGGCCCCGAGCAGTCGCTGACCATCGCCCGCGTGCACGCTGGCCGGAGCCGATGCGAACCCCGTCCGGTGCAGGGACGCGAACAACCAGTCGCCCGAGCGGTCCCCGGTGAAGATCCGCCCGGTCCGATTCCCTCCGTGGACCGCCGGCGCCAGGCCGACGATCACCAGCCACGGGCGCTCGTCGCCCCACCCGGCGATCGGCCGGCCCCAGTACGGCTCCCCGGCGTACGCACGGCGCTTGGCGACGGCCACGCTCTCACGCCAGGCCACCAGCCGCGGACAGGCGCGGCAGACCGACACCTCGCTGGACAGCGTGCCCAGCCCGTCCGCGTGCTGCGACCGCCGACGTACGTCGTCGGCATCGCGGGCGACGTGTGTCGTGGCATCTGCCGGGTCCCCGGGCCAGCCTGTTCCCGGCGGCACCGGCGAGGGGTACAGCTCACCGGTCAGCGGGTGGGGCAGACGGGGCCGATCGATGTCCGCTACCGGATCGGTCATCGTTCGGCGATGGACCAGGCGATCCCGTCGAGGATGTCGTGCTCGGAGACCAGCAGGGAGGGCTGCTCGAGCGTGGGTGCCAGGCGGCCCAGCAGATGCTGGAGGATCAGCGCGCCGCCGCCGATCACATCCGCCCGGCCGGGGTGCATGAACGGCATCGCCCGGCGCTCTTCGACGGATGCCGCGATCAGGTCGCGGCAGGACCGCACCACCTGTTCGATGGGCAGCAGCGCTCGGTGAACTGCGCGCGCGTCTTGCCCGGCGGAGTCGAGTGCGTGCGCCGCCACGGTGGTGATGGTGCCCGCTACCCCGACCAGGGATCTGCTGCGGTGCACGTCGATCGTGAGCGCCTCGACCGCGGCTGCGACGTCGGCGTCCGCGGCATCGACCTCACCGCTCGTCGGTGGGTCACTTCGCAGATGTCGTTCGGTCAGGCGCACCGAACCGATGTCGAGTGACTCCCACCGGGTGGCGACGACCCCGTCCCCCTCGATGAACTCGGTCGATCCCCCACCGATGTCGACGACGAGCAACGGCTGGTGGAGTCGTCGAGGGTCCATGTCGTGAACCGCGCCGGCGTAGGAGAGCCGAGCCTCGGCCGGGCCCGAGATGATCTCCGGCTCCACCCCGAGCCGAGCCCGAACACCCTCGGCGAACTCGGCGGTGTTGCTGACGTCACGAGCAGCGGAGGTGGCGCAGAACCGCAGCGCCTCGGGCCTGTGCTCGGCCACGAGCCGGGCATACTCCTCGCAGACCGAGAACGCACGGGCGAGCGCCGCGGGTGCGAAGGCGCCGGTCCGGTCGACGTCCTGGCCGAGCCGCACGATCTCCAGCCGGCGAACGACATCGGTGAGCTCATCGCCGTCGATGTCGGCGATCAGCAGCCGCAGGGAGTTCGTTCCGCAGTCCACCGCGGCCACGCGGGTCATCCCGCTTCCCGGACGTCCACACATGGTCCGTCCTCCCACCAGGGTGGAAGCATCGCCAGTGCTTCGTCACCCAGTGGGTTGACCCCGGGACCCGCGGCCAGGGCATGGCCGACCAGCACATGCAGACATTTCACCCGGTCCGGCATCCCGCCCGCCGACACCCCGTCGATCTCGGGCACCTCGCCGGCCCGCTTACGGACGGCGAGGTAGTGGTCGTGCGCCGCCCGGTGTGCACTCGCCAGGCCGGC
>JBKPNJ010000021.1:0-9752 GCA_046732575.1 Actinomycetota bacterium | reverse complement strand
GGCGGAACCGGCCCGGCCGGTAGACTTGACCGGCCGGGCCGCCACGTTCCCGCGGCGAGCACTTCTCCGTCCCCCACGAAAGAGCCGCTTGTCGTCATGCCATCTGTCCAGACCGCCGCGCGGTCAGACCTGCGCAACGTCGCCATCGTCGCGCACGTCGACCATGGCAAGACCACTCTGGTCGACGCCATGCTCTGGCAGTCGGGCGCGTTCCGGGCCGGCTCGTCGGTCGACGTCCGGGTGATGGACTCCGGCGACCTCGAACGTGAGAAGGGCATCACGATCCTGGCGAAGAACACGGCCGTGCGGTACGGCGGGCCCGGTGCCGAGGACGGTCCGGTCACGATCAACATCATCGACACGCCAGGCCACGCCGACTTCGGTGGCGAGGTGGAAAGAGGTCTGTCCATGGTCGACGGCATCGTGCTGCTCGTCGACGCATCGGAGGGGCCGCTTCCGCAGACTCGGTTCGTGCTCCGCAAGGCGCTGGCCAAGCGCATGCCGGTCGTTCTCGTCGTCAACAAGGTGGACCGCCCGGACTCGCGGATCGAGGCTGTCGTGGAGGAGACGTACGAGCTGTTCTTGGATCTGCTCGACTCCGACTCCGACCAGAACGCACTGAGTTTCCCGGTGGTGTATGCGTCGGCGAAGGCAGGGCGGGCCTCGCTCAAGCAGCCCGTCGACGGCGAGATGCCGGACAGCGACGACCTCGAGCCCCTGTTCCGAACCATCCTCGAGGCCGTGCCCGCACCCACCTTCCATCCGGGCGCGCCGCTGCAGGCACAGGTGACGAACCTCGACGCGTCGCCGTTCCTCGGCCGGCTGGCACTGTGCAGAGTGCACGAGGGCACGATCAACAAGGGGCAGCAGGTCGCGTGGTGCCGCCGCGACGGCTCGGTCCAGCGGGTCAAGATCACCGAGCTGCTCGTCACGCACGCGCTCGATCGCGTCCCCGGGGAGTCCGCCGGTCCCGGTGACATCATCGCGGTCGCCGGCATACCCGAGATCACGATCGGTGAGACCCTGGCCGACGCCGACCATCCGGCCCCGTTGCCGCTCATCACCGTCGATGAGCCGGCAATCTCGATGACGATCGGCACGAACAGCTCGCCGCTGGCGGGCCGGGCCAAGGGTTCGAAGGTGACCGCCCGGCTGGTGAAGGACCGGCTCGAGCGTGAGCTGGTCGGCAACGTGTCGATCCGCGTGCTCCCCACCGAGCGTCCCGACACCTGGGAGGTGCAGGGCCGCGGAGAACTTGCGCTGGCGATCCTCGTCGAGCAGATGCGGCGAGAGGGGTACGAGCTCACTGTGGGCAAGCCGCAGGTGGTGACCCGTGAGATCGGCGGAAAGGTGCACGAGCCGGTGGAGCGCCTCACCATCGACTGCCCCGACGACTACCTCGGGATCGTCACCCAGCTGCTCGCAGCACGCAAGGGACGGATGGAGCAGATGACCAACCACGGGACCGGCTGGGTGCGGCTTGACTTCCTGGTGCCGGCACGTGGTCTCATCGGCTTTCGCACCGACTTTCTCACCGACACCCGCGGAACCGGGATCGCCCACCACGTGTTCGAGGGGTATGAGCCATGGGCCGGTGAGCTGCGGACGCGCCCGACCGGCTCACTCGTCGCCGACCGTACCGGCGTGGCCACGTCGTACGCGATGGCCAACCTGCAAGAGCGCGGCACCCTGTTCGTCGAGCCGGCCACAGAGGTCTACGAGGGCATGCTCGTCGGGGAGAACTCGCGGTCCGACGACATGGACGTCAACATCACCAAGGAGAAGAAGATGACCAACGTCCGCTCGAACGCGGACGTCTTCGAACGACTGGTGCCGCCGCGGCGGCTCTCACTGGAGCAGTCGCTGGAATTCTGCCGCGAGGACGAGTGTGTCGAGGTCACGCCACACGAGATCCGGCTGCGCAAGGTCGTGCTTGACGGCGGCGTCCGGGCTCGGGCACGAGGGCGGGTCAAGAAGTCCTGACCATGCTGCCGCAGCACACCGGCACACCACCGGCACAGGGGAAAGAGCTTCACGGCCGTCGAGCCGAGCAGGGTCGCCCCAGCGTCTCAGTGGGGTGAGCGCACCAGGCTCGGCCGAGCGCCTGTCATCGGATCGCGTCCCTTCCGGCTCGGATCGCGTGGCCTGGCCGGGCGCCGGTCGGGCGACCGGCGTCGATCACGGGAACGCCGTTGACGAAGACATAGGGCACCCCGTGCGGCGGCCGCCTCGGGTCGTCGTAGGTGGCCAGATCACGGACATTCGACGCATCGAACAGCACCAGGTCGGCGGCAGAGCCGACGGCGATCGTACCCCGGTTGCGGAGTCGTAACCGCCGGGCTGGCCGCCCGGTCATGTGGTGCACCGCCTGCTCGAGCGTGAGCACGTCCAGCTCGCGTGCGTAGTGCCCCAAGTACCGGGGAAACGTGCCCCAGGCGCGCGGGTGCGGCTTCGCGCCGACGAGCAGACCGTCGCTTCCTGCCGTGTGGGTGCGGTGCCTCATGATGGTCCGGACGTTGTCCTCGTGCCCGACATGCATCAGGCAGGATGTCCCGAGCCGCTCGTCCACGAGCAGGTCGAAGTAGAACTCCGCGGGGGGAGATCCGGCGCGCCGCGCCGACTCCGCGACGCTGCGTCCAACCAGGTCGGCGTTGCGCTCCTGGCGTACGCCGCTGATCTCGATCGTGCTCCAGTCCACCGGCACTCCGTGGCACCCGTCGGAGCCCACCTGCTCGATCTCGTACCGCAGCCGGTCTCTGATGGCCGGGTCCCGGAGACGTTGCAGAGTGTGCTCCGACCCTCCGGCCATGGACCAGCTCGGAAGCAGTGCGGCGAGGTATGTGGCAGCGGCGAGGTAGGGATAGCTGTCGAGAGTGATGTCGAGCCCGTCGGCGAGGGCGTCGTCGAGAAGGCCGAGCAGCTGGTCCGCGCGACCGCGGTTGACGTCGAAGTTCATCGTCGCGTGCGCCAGGTGGAGGGCGCATCCGGACCTGCGGGAGATGGCGACCATCTCGGCGTACGCCTCGAGTGCACCCGCCCCGTAGCTGCGGTGGTGGGGGCTGTAGTAACCGCCGTGTTCGGCGACGACAGCGCACAGCGCGACGAGCTCGTCGGTGCCCGCGTACATGCCCGGCGTGTAGGTCAGCCCCGAGGACATGCCCAGTGCGCCCTCCGCGAGCGAGGTGCGCAGCAGCGACCGCATCCCGTCCAGCTCCTCCGGGGTTGGCGCCCGGTCATCCCACCCCACCGCCATGATCCGGAGCGTGCCCTGGGGCACCAGGTACGCCGCGTTGATCGCGATCCCCTCGTCGAGTCGGTCCAGGTACTCGCCGACCGTGCGCCAGCTCCAGTGGAAGCCGCTCGGGTCGTCGTTCCATCCGGCGAGCTGGTCTCGCAGGCGGGCCAGTGCATCGTCGTCCACCGGGGCGTAGGACAGACCATCCTGTCCCAGCACGTCGAGGGTGACGCCTTGGGCCGCCTTTGCCAGGTGGTCAGGCGTAGCCAGGATCTGAACGTCGGAGTGCGCGTGCATGTCGATGAAACCCGGCGCGAGCACCAGTCCGTCGGCATCGACCACGACCCGCGCGGCCGCGCGGCGGACCCCGGCGGCGTGGATGCCGGTAACGACTCCGTGGTCGACCACCACATCGGCCCGGAAGGCCGCAGAGCCGGTGCCGTCGATCACCTCCGCACCCCGGATCAGGAGGTCGAACATGTCATACACACCCGAGCCTCTCAGGAATGTCCAGGTTCGGACCGCACGATCTCGACGGTCGATGCCACCGGCGAGGGATAGACAAGCCCATCTCTAGAAGAACGTCCGAATGAGGTCGACCACCGTGTCACCGTTGTGGTCACCGTCGAGAACCGGGATCAGCTGCCACTTGTCGAAGACCGTGCAGGGATGCGAAAGGCCGCAGCCCACCCAGTCGCCGACCCGGGGCGTGGATGTGGCCGGATGATCGCCGGCGAGGAATGCGTGCTGGTCGTTCAGCGCCGTGGTGCGCCAGCCCCGCAACGGCCGCACCGACCCCTCCGCGGTACGCAGCAGCTGTGGCTCAGGCAGACCCTCGTCGAAGGACACGTCCCGTTTCCCCATCGTCAGCAGCACGAGACCCGGCTCGGGGCTGGATGTGACCTGGGCCCACGCTCGCAACGCCGGCCGCAGCCGAGGGCCCCGGGCACCTGCCCGGGTGAACGGCGAGATGCCGCGGTAGAAGCCGTCGTCGTGGGTGATGTAGGCGCCGCTGCGCACCACGACCTGCACCCGGTCGTCGTCCCAGGGCGCAGCGAGGACATCAGCCACCTGGTCGACGAACGCGCTGCCCCCGGCGGTGACGACGATTCGGTCGACCCCCGAGAAGAGCTCGGCCTCGATCCAGTGCTCGGTGACCCGACGCATCCGATGCAGGTAGGCGTCGACCCTGGAGAGGGAGTCGGCTGATGTGTCGTGCGCCAGCGCGCCCTCATAGCCGGCGATCCCGGTGAGGGTGAGCACCGGGCTGCGGTTCACGGCTGTCGCGACGCGCCGGGCTTCATCGTCGTCTCGGCAACCGGTCCGCCCGCCTTGCTCCCCCAGCTCGACCATCACCTCGACCGGCCGCGAGGCTCCGGCCGAGCGCAGCGCGGCGTCCATCTGCGAGACACCACGCTCTGAGTCGACCCAGCAGCTGAACGCGAAGCCGGGGTCGGCCGCCAGGTCCTCAGCGACGGCTCCAAGAGCAGCGGGGTCGACGAGCTGGTTGGCCAGCAGCACGCGGTCGACACCGAACGCCCGGCACACCCACAGCTGCGAGACGTTCGCGACGGTGATGCCCCACGCTCCGGCCTCCAGCTGCCGCGCGAACAGCTGCGGCGCCATGGTCGTCTTGCCATGTGGAGCCAGGTGCACGTTGCGTTGCCGGCACCAGTCGGCCATCGTGCCCAGGTTGTGCTCGAGCGCTGATCGGTCGAGGACGACGAGCGGCCCACTGAAGCCGGCAGTGAACAGACCTGGCCGGGCGGCTATCACCTGCTCGACCGTCCGTCCCCACGTGCTCGATGGCATCCCCTTGAACCGCCAGTCGACCGGCTCATGACGCAGTCGGGCGACGGCCCTGTCGTCGAAGCGCATCAGGCTGGGTTGCACCTCCCGGGAATGGTCGCTGTGCAGTGTCCACCGACGTTAGAGCATTGCTGAAGCGTCGGCCGTCGGCGATGAGCGCCCGACCCACGACGAAGCCGCGGTTGGGCGTTCGGACCTGACTCGGCTGCGGCTCCCTGAGCAGAGCACGGCGCTGCCGGTCGCCACGCCAGCGCCCGCTGGCTGCGCCGGAGTGGACCTGAGTCAGGTCGCGCGGTGGATCGCACCGGCCGGTGGCCGCACCACCGGGGGCGTCGGCAGGGCACCCCCAGTCCGCTGCCATCGCTCTGAATCGTGTACGTCGTCGCCCGGCCGGGCGACCACGGCCGGCAGATCCGGGTGACGCGGCCCTCCTGCACCTCAGCGGCATCACGCCGGCGCTGTCACGATCGTTCCGTGAGCTTGTCGAAGCACTCCTGCGGATGCCGTGGATGCGTTCGCCGCCGGCTTCTCTGCCGACACGGCGGCGGCTCGATCCGACGGCGTGGTCGTGCTCGGGTGAGCCGGCAAGTACACCAAGACCCTCAACGACAGGAGTGCCACCACCATGACCAGGACAGCGATCGTCACCGGGCAGGCTCCACCTCCCGCCGCCGCCTACTCGCAGGCCATACGCGCAGGTCAGCTGCTCCAGGTCGCGGGCCAGGGCCCGGCCGACCCGCACACGGGGGCTTTCGTGGGAGACACGATCGCTGAGCAGACGACCCGGACCCTGGACAGCGTGGCGGCGATCCTCGAGGCCGCCGGAGCCAGCTTTGCCGACGTCGTGATGATGCGGGTGTACCTGACCTCACCCGGCGACTTCGCCGGCATGAACGAGGTCTACGCCCGCTATGTGACCCAGCCGTTCCCCGCTCGCACCACCGTATATGTCGGCCTGCCCGACGGAATGCTCGTGGAGATCGACGCGTTGGCGGTGCTCCCCGACGCCTGAGGGCCGATCAGCAGCTGCGCAGTGCTTCATGCCAGGCGGCCTCCGCATCCTGGCTGAAGGCCACCAGCACGACCTGCTCGACGTCGGTGGGCGTCGCCTTGATCGTGGTCACGGCGGCCGACGCAGCGTCATCGAGAGGCCAGCCATAGATCCCCGCTGAGACCAGCGGGAACGCCACGGAACGGGCGCCCAGTTCGTCGGCGACATTGAGTGCCTCCCGGTAGCAGGAGGTGAGCAGACCACGGTCGTTCTCGCCGGCGGAGAAGTTGGGTCCGACCACATGGATGACCCACGTGGCGGGCATGTCGCCGGCCGTCGTCCAGCCGGCGCGGCCGGTGTCCAGACCGTTGGGGAACCGCTCCAGACACTGCTCCAGGACCGCTTGCCCACCGGCCCGATGGATGGCTCCGTCGACGCCGCCACCGCCGCGCATCCGCTTATTGGCCGCGTTGACGACGGCGTCGACCTCCAGCTCGGTGATGTCCGCGCGTACGACTGAGATCTCCATCGCCCCAGCATGGCCCCATCGGGTGGCCGCCGGCCGCACGGACCGCATTTCGTGACCCTTCACCCGAGGGCTGCCTCAGCACCCCGGTTGAGGAATCCGGCGATCAGGCTCCGGACCTGGCGTCGATGCGACCAGAGCACGCCGCCGGCGTCGAACACTCGCAGGCTCGAGTTCGGCAGCGACTCGCTGAGGCTCCGCGCGACGGCCAGAGGGTGCGCATCGTCGCCCTCCTGGGCGATCACCAAGGCCGGCGCCCGAACCGATCCCAGCCGCGAGCGATCGGTGATCGCCGCCTCGGCAGGCAGTTCCCGCAGCGCGTCGGACACCGCGCTGCCGGCGAGGCGTCGTGCCTGCCGGAGCGCCCATGCCCGAACGTCCCGCCGGGATCGCACCCTCGCGGGCTGTTCCATGCACATCAGCGCCGCAACGGACTCGACATCGCCGAGGTCGATGAGCCGTGCCATCTCCTGCATCCGGCGAACCGGTGCGTCCGCGCGTTGCTCGTCGAGCACGGAAGGCAGAACGAACACCAGCCGGTCGAAACGTTGCGGGGTCCGGCTGACAAGCCGGGTAAGCGCACCTGCACCGAGGGAGACTCCCAGTGCCCTGGATGCTCCGCCGTGATCAGCCACCGCGCTGAGCTCGTCGGCGAGGGCGGAGTAGGTCCATGAGCTGTCGGGTGTCGATGAGGCACCGTGGCCCCGGAAGTGGAAGAAGAGCTTGCTGCCCCTGACACCGGAGCCGAACGGCCGCGTTTCCGGGATGGACCCGGCGAGCCCATGGGCGAAGACTGTGACCGGTGGGCCGGTCCCGGTCACAAGGTACTCGATCTCACCGTTGCCGGTGTCGAGCAGCGGCACGGTCCCGGTCGCGCCAGCTCAGCGGCTGGTCAAAGCCCGGACGGCCGGACGGACGTCGACGAGGTAGACGAGTGCGGCGACCGTGCCCGCGAAGTTGAGGATGCCGATCGGGTTGCGGCTGATCAGCTGTGCACCGACGGCGAGCACCAGCAGGATCAGCCATAGCCACTTGGTCTGCTTGTCCGCCGCCACGAACACGGCGGGCTTGCGAACAAGCGCGTCCGCGAGGGCGAAAACCTTGATCGCGAGCAGCAGGATCGCAATCAGGACGAGGACGTGGTTCTCTATCTCGAACGCGCGAGGCACGGGGCCATCATATCCGTTGTCGGCCACCACATCGGCGAGCCCGTGCGCCGCCTCAGGGACCAGCCTCGGGGGTGGGCCCCTCTGCGGCCTCTTCGGAGGTCTTCTTCCCCGGGGCAGAGCTCTTTCTGGTGGTGGTTGTGGATTTCGCCCGTTTCGTCGTCGAAGCTGCCGCACTCTTCGCCGCGCGAGTGGTCTGCGTCGGGACTTCCGTCGAGGTGCCGGGCGGCGAGGCCAGGGAATCCGTGGTGGTCGGGGGGTCAGCGGGCGAGGTGCCACCGGTGGACGTGCCAGAGGTGGGCGTGTCGACAGGTGACGTGTCCGCGATCGACGTGTCGACAGGTGACGTGTCAGCCATCGACGCGTCGACAGGTGACGTGTCGGCGGTCCACGTGTCAGCCGTTGACGTGTCGGCGCTCGAGGCGGTGGCCGTTGGGCTGTCCGACGTCGCCTGGCATCCGCGGACGCGGGCGACCACGTCCCTACCCCGGTGCGCCAGCTCGGCGTAGGTCATGATCGCCTGCGCCACCGCACCGGTCAGCATGACGGTGGCCTGATCCGGGAGTGACTTGGCGTCGGCGGTGCGCGCCCTGACCTCGGCGGTCACCGTCTCGACCCGGGCAGCCGCGGCGGCCTGCAGCGCCGCGGAGAGGGTCCGGGGGTCCCACGGGTGGTCGGCGTTCTGGCCGCCCCCGCGCGCTTGTACCTCCTCGCGCGCATCGCGCAGCTTCTCGACGAGTATGTCGCCGGCGCCGACCACTGCGTACAGCGGCGTTGGGTCGACGTTCCGGAGGCTGTTCTCGACAGTTCGGTTGATCGGCATGAGGATCTCTTCCTGTTCAGATGTCGGCGTTCGCCGGGGAGACGACGGTGTCGGCGGCAGCATGGCCGTTGCCGCGAAACGACTGGTAGATGTCGAGCAGGACGTTCTTCTGCCGCTCGTTCAGCGCCGGATCGGCCAGGATCGCCAGCTGAACCGAGCGTTGGCCCGACTCGTCCGGTTCGAGGATCCCGGCCCGTACGTAGAGCGTCTCGGCCGAGATTCGCAGCGCTCTCGCCAGCTGCTGGAGGACCTCGGCGGAAGGCCGGCGCAGTCCCCGCTCGATCTGGGAGAGGTATGGGTTGGAGACCCCGGCGACCTCGGAGAGCTGGCGAAGCGACATCCGTGCCGCCCGGCGCTGCTCGTGCAGGTATTCACCGAGGCTCTCGACGGTCCGCCCCACACCCAGTCTGGTCACCCCTGCAGTATTGCTTGCAAGAGCTAGCAAAAGCAAGCCAATCAGCAAGCAGACTGAGATGCCCGGTGCGATCCCGCGTGGGGCTAGGGGCAGGGAACATCGGGGCCGATGGTGGCGCGGATCTCACCGACAGGCCGATGGCCCCCGTACAGCACATGTCGGCCGATCCGGTCGAGTACCGGGTGTGCGATCCCTGCCCGGCGCAGGGCTGCAGCCATCACGACCGGTCGGGCGCGGGCGGCACCGTCGTCGATCTTGAGCGCGAACGCGCGCCCATCGGGCAACGCCACCGCATAGCACGACTCGGCCCCTGCCTTTGCGATCGCACCAGGGAATGCACCGAGCAGGGCGGCCTCGTCGCGGCGTGTTCCACTTGCGTACACCGGATGCTCACTGAACGCCCGCACCACCCGTCCCTCGGCCGACGCCGACGCCGCGCACGCCAGTGTCGCGAATGCGCGCGCCAGACCCAGCAGGCTCGCCGACAGAAGCGGGGCACCGCAGCCGTCGACGGCATGCGCAACGGACCTCTCTCCGGTCAGCGACTCGACGCCCTCGCGGATAGCGAGCTGCACCGGATGGGCCGGGTCGAGGTAGGTCTCGACCGGCCACCCCGCCGTCGCGCTCGTAGCCAGCATTCCGGCGTGCTTGCCCGAACAGTTCATCGCGATAGCCGATGGGCCGTTCCCCTCCCGGACGAACGTGTCACGCGCCTGGTTGTCAAGGGGGTACTGCGGCGGTGTCTCCAAGACCGACTCGACCAGACCGGCCAGGGCGAGGATCCGGC
>JBKPNJ010000020.1:0-14198 GCA_046732575.1 Actinomycetota bacterium | reverse complement strand
GTCTCTCCGACACGGCCGATCGTGCTGACCGAGCGCGGAGACACCGTGACGGAGAACGCGCTGCTCGCCGCGGCCCGGCAGCCCAGTGTCACGGTGATCCGCAACGCCAGCCCCAACTACATGGTTCAGGACCTCTGCTTCTTCCTCGACAAGCTCGGGGTGAAGATCGACGGCGTCGGAACGACCACCCTGACGGTGCACGGGGTGGGCGAGATCAACCAGGACGTCGAGTACTCCCCCTCCGAGGACCCGATCGAGGCGATGAGCCTGCTGGCGGCCGCCATCGTGACATCCTCGCGGATCACGATCCAGCGGGTGCCGATCGAGTTCCTCGAGATCGAGCTGGCGCTGCTGGAGGAGATGGGGTTCAACTACGCGCGCGGGGCTGAGTACGTCGCCGGCAACGGGCACACCCGGCTCGTCGACCTCACCACCGAGCCGTCGACGCTGCACTCCCCGATCGACAAGATCCACCCGATGCCCTTCCCCGGGCTGAACATCGACAACCTGCCCTTCTTCGCGGTGATCGCCGCCACTGCCCAGGGCCAGACGCTGATCCATGACTGGGTCTACGAGAACCGCGCCATCTACCTCACCGAGCTGACCAAGCTGGGCGCAACCGTGAAGCTGCTCGACCCGCATCGGGTGCTCGTCGAGGGCCCCACGCGGTGGTCAGCCGCGGAGATGATGTGTCCGCCCGCGCTGCGCCCGGCTGTGGTCATCCTGCTGGCGATGCTGGCGGCCAGGGGCACCTCGGTGCTGCGGAGTGTCTATGTGATCAACCGCGGGTACGAAGACCTCGCCGAGCGGCTCAACCTGCTCGGTGCGCAGATCGAGACGTTTCGCGACATCTGAGCAGGGCTCAGCTGAAGAGCTCGTCGACGAACGACCGGCTGCCGGCGGACCTCGTGTCCGGGGGCGGCGCCGTCATGTCGACGGTGATCTTCGGCAGCGGCTGGGTGCGGGGCCCGCTGGCACGGTGCCAGTCGTTCTCTGCCTCGATCAACCGGCCGAGCTCGGCACGCTCGAGGAAGATCCCCCCACACGACTCGCAGTGCGCGACAGCCACTCCGCCGCGGGTCCGCTCGGTCATGTCGCCCTGGCAGCCGGGGCAGGTGCGTGCATCCACCCGGTCACGTTAGCGCAGCCTGTCCGGCGCCGCGTTCGCGGCGGCGGCGCCGCACCAGCGATACTGCTGCGGTGAGCCGGGCCGGGTGTACGCCGTGAACGACCCCGGCCGCGCGGAGTCGTTCGCGTTCTTCGACCATCCTGGGCCGATCCCGTTCGCGCATCGCGGCGGGGCGTTCTATCCACCGAACCTTGGGGTCGAGAACAGTCTCGCCGCCTTCCAGGTGGCGGTCGATCTCGGGTACCGCTACCTCGAGACCGACGTGCATGGCACGGCCGACGGTCACCTGCTCGCCTTCCACGACCGCACCCTGAACCGGGTGACCGACAGTCGTGGCCGGATCGCCCAGATGACCATGGCCGAGGTGTCCCGCGCCCGGATCGGGGGACGCGAGCCGATTCCGACCCTGGCCGAGCTGCTGACCACGTTCCCAGAGGTCAGGATCAATGTTGACGTCAAGGAGGCCAGTGCGATCCGTCCGCTCCTGTCGACGATCGAGATGCTGCGCGTCCACGACCGGGTGTGTGTCGCGTCCTTCTCACAGGCCCGGATCAACCACGTCCGGCGGGCGCTCGGCCGCCGGGTGGCCACCGCTTTCGGTCCGGTGGGAGTCGTCGGCTTGAGGTTCCTGCCGTTGCCACAGCTGCGGATGCGGCTGCTGTCGAGCCAGGCACCGTGCCTGCAGGTGCCGGCGCGCATCGGCCGGATCCCCATGGTGACCCCCCAGTTCGTCCAGCGTGCTCACTCGCTCGGCAAGCACATGCATGTCTGGACAATCGATGATGCGGCCGAGATGACCCGTCTTCTCGACCTTGGAGTCGACGGGATCATGACAGACCGCATCGACACCTTGCGGCGAGTGTTGAAAGACCGCCGGCAATGGCATCCGGGCCCCTGAGAAAGCGTCGATTCGACGCTCGGCCGATCAGATAGCGGCTCAGGCGGGGAATCCCTGCGGCCTTCGCGTCGTTGGGACTGATGGACGTCACCAGGCGTTCTTCGACCACGTACGGGGACAGCGGCGGGGAGGTAGCCATGTCGGAGCGTTCATTGCGCGGGGCGCGGCTTGGCGGTCAGAGCTTCGAAGACGAGCGCGGGATCGAGTTCGCGCCCCGTCAGCTTGTCGTCTACACCTGCCAGCACGGACATGAGTTCGAGATCCCGATGGCCGAGGAAGCCGAAGTGCCGTGGCTGTGGGAGTGCCCGCGGTGCGGTGCACAGGCCCAGCTTCGCGACGGAACCGCGCCGGAGGCCAAGCTGGAGAAGCCGCAGCGCACCCACTGGGACATGCTGCTGGAGCGGCGTTCGATCCCCGAGCTCGAGGACATCCTGGCCGAGCGCCTCGAACTGCTCCGCGGCGGGGCGATCGGTCCCAGCCACCTGCACCGCAAGCGCAGCAGCGTGAAGAAGAGCGCCTGACACGGCCGTCGTTCTACCGGTGCCGACGTGGACTGCCTACCCGTCAGCGCGCTCCGGTCCGTCGTCGTCAACGACCTTCCCGTCCACCACCTCTCCCTCCACGATGCGATGACCTCCTCGCGGCTGACCTGTGCCGCCCCAGCCTGAGGCGCCGCCTGGTCCGCTACTGCGAGGGGCGACCACCCGCACTGCCCCGCGGGCGATCCGGCGAGCGAGCACCGCGGTGAGGATTCGCCGGGCCAGTGGGCGGGTGAACGGCAGCACGCAGAAGAACCCGAAGATGTCGGTGACGAATCCCGGGGTGAGGAGCAGCGTCCCGCCGACCAGGACCAGGGCGGCGTCGGCGAGCTCCCTGCCGGGCATGCGTCCGGTCCGCAACGCGTCGTTGAGGGCCTGCCAGGTGCGTCGACCCTCATGCCTGAGCAGCCAGGCGCCGATGGCGCTCTCGATGATGAGCAGGGCGACGGTCTCCCAGGCACCGATGGCCTGCCCCACCTGGATGATCACGTAGATCTCGACGATCGGCGTCAGCAGGAACGCCAGCGCCACCACGGCCCAGGGCATCGTTGTCACATCCTCTTGTGTCGGGCGCGGAGCCGGCACGCGGCCAGCCGCGTGGCTGCCGCGGCCTGTGCGGCACGCCGCCGCACTCCCCAGACGGTGATCTTCACGAACGCCTCGTTGACGATGCCTCGGTCCATCTTGGACTGCCCCCGGACCCGCTCGATGAACTGGATGGGCCGCTCGACTACGGTGAAGCCTGCCTGGACCGCTCGCCAGGCCAGATCCACCTGGAAGCAGTAGCCCTGCGATGCCACCGTCCGCAGGTCGAGGCTCTCCAGCGTTGAGCGGCGCCACACCCGGAACCCTCCGGTCGCGTCGGCCACTGGGACTCCGATCGCCACCCTGGCGTACTGGTTCCCTCCGCGCGACAGCAGCCGTCGGGCCGCCGGCCAGTTCACGACGGACCCGCCCGGGACCCACCGCGAACCGAGCACCAGGTCCGCGTCCGGCAGCACACTGAGAAGCGAAGCCAGCTGGGCAGGTTGGTGCGAGCCGTCGGCATCCATCTGGGCCAGCACGTCGTAACCATGGCTGATCGCCCAGCCGAACCCGTCGAGGTACGCGACACCGAGCCCTTGCTTGCCCAGCCGGTGCAGTACGTGGATCTGCTGGTCGGTTTCCGCAAGCTTGTCGGCGATCTCCCCGGTGCCGTCCGGAGAGGCATCGTCGACGACGAGGATGTCCATCTCGGGGACGTGCTCGCGCACGCCGCGGACCACGTCCTCGAGGTTTGTCGCCTCGTTGTACGTGGGAACCACCACGATCCCTCGGCCGATCTGCTGCCACGTCCTCACCGTGTGGACACCTCCGGTTCCACGCTACGTCGCCTTCGAGCCAGGAACACGCCGGCGCCGACGGCGCAGACCGCGACGAGGCTTGTGACCCATTCGACCACGGAGCCGTACCTGACCGCGGGACTGACGCCGGTCTCGAGCGTCACTGGTGCCACCAGCAGAGCTCGGGTCGCAGGCTGCGACTGCGCCAGAACCGTGCCGTCCGGTCCCACCATGCCGCTGATCCCGTCGGTGGAGGCCACCACCACGGTGCGACCCAGCTCCACCGCCCGCAGCTTGGAGATCTCCCACTGCTGGGCCAGCTGTCCGGTGCCGAGGTAGGTGGCATTGTTGGTCTGGACCACCACCAGCTGGGCTCCACCGTCGATGACATCACGCAGCAGCCCGTCATAGGCCACTTCGAAGCAGATGACGTCCCCGATCGTGGTGTCGCCGAGCCGCAGCACACCCGGTGAGCCGCCCCGGGCGAAATCCTTGGGGATCTGCGAGAGACGGTCGATGAATCTCGTCAGCAGCCCGCGCAGCGGGATGTACTCACCGAAAGGCACCGGGTGCCGCTTGACGTACCGCTCCCCCGGACCGGAGCTCGGGTCCCAGACCACGCCCATGTTCTCCACATGGCTGGCATCGGGTCCGTTCACCACGGCACCGACGAGCGTCGGTGCGGCGATGTCGCTCACCGCGCTCTGGATGCTGGCGCGCGCGGAAGGGTCGCTGAACGGGTCGATGTCGGTGGAGTTCTCCGGCCAGATCACCAGGTCAGGCTGCGGCAGCGACCCGTCACGTACCTCCGCGGCCAGCTGGTGCGTGGCTCGTGTGTGGTTGTCGAGGACGGCGCGCCGTTCGCTGAAAGCGGTCAGACCGGAACCGGGGACGTTGCCCTGGACGGCGGCTACCACGACCCGCGGGGTGCCTGGGCCGGTCACCGGCAGCACCGCGCCGATCGCGACGACGGCGACCGCCGCCGCTGCGTAGGCAATCACGCCGACAGCAACGCCGACGTCTCCGACGACGTGACGGTCAGGATCCGGGCGGCGGTGCCGGGCCACCCGTTCCGCCAGCAGCAGGACCGCCGCCAGGACGAGGGTACTCAGCAGTGCGGCGACCCCGGACAGCAGCGCGACCCCGCCCAGCCGGGCGTACGCCGCCAGCGGCGTGTCACCGAGCGCGAAGGCCAGCCGGCCCCATGGCAGCCCGCCGAACGGGATCGCCGAGCGCAGCTGCTCGGTGCCCACCCACGCGGTCGCGGCCCACACCGGCCACAGGGGCACGCGGAGCAGCACTGTGAGGACGGCACCGAGCACACCGTAGAAGAGCGCCTCCAGCAGCGACAGCGCGATCCAGGCGTCGATGCCGATGACCTGCAGCCACGGCATCAGCAGGAGCACGAAGCACAGGCCGAACACCAGGCCCACCACGAACCCGGCTCTGGCCCGCAGTCCGCGGCAGCAGGCGGTCAGGCCGGCCACCGCTACCGGGAGGAGCCACCACCAGTCATGCGGCGCGAACGCCAGGGCGAGCAGCAGACCGCACGCTGCCGCGCCGGCAATCCGGGAGGGCAGGGCAGTCCACGCCAAGGATGGCGGCACGGGGTCCTCTCGGCTCCGGTACAGGTCGACTTGACCGTGCACCGTACAACGCCCAGAGGACCCTCGATGTGCCGCGCGCCGGAATCGGAAGAAGCCCGCCGCCCTTCGGACCGAGCGGCCACTCGTTGGCGACGAGCGAGCCGGTCGTTGTCTACTGGGAGCCGAGCTTCTTCCGTGCACACCCCACCGTGTTGGGACGCGACCCGGCGCGCCGCGTGACTCTGAAGCTTGGAGCCCGCCCCAGTCGCGCGACCACCCGGACGCCGGCCCGCACGATGGCCTGCTAAGTGGACCCGTGCAGCCTGCCGATCACCGCCGCATGCTGTCAAGGGTGCGCTGACCTGGGCATTTATGACATAAGAGCAGGTCATGGCCACTGCCGGCAGGCAAAAGTAGGGACGGCAATCTTCCGCCGGTCGGCGTGTCGCGAGTGACACGCCGTAAACGCTAGGGTCGATTTCCGTAACCATGCTCCGGGACGACCACTATGCCGGTCGCCGTCGTGGCGACGATCGCCTCGGGGACGACCTCGGCGGCAGAGCCGCCGAGGTCGGGCCGGCCGCGGCAGACGATACGGGCGACCAGGTCCAGAGTCCGGCTCCGCGTCCCGACCCGCGTGACCGTCGCCTCGATCTCCAGGATGTCTCCCGCACGGACCGGAGCCTTGAACTGCACATCGGAGTAGGAGGCGAACAGCCCCTCGTCCCCGTCGGTGCGAATGCAGACCTCGGTGGCGACGTCACCGAAGAGGGCCAGGCTGTAAGCGCCGTCGACCAGGTTGCCTGCGTAGTGGGCATGGGAGTACGGCACGTAGCGTCGATGGGTGACGGTCAACCCGACCCGGCGGTCCTCAGTGGCCGGCCGGGTCACCGCGACACCGCCGGCGCCTTGACCAGCGCGCTGACCAGGTAGCTGGCCACCTCACCAGGCGTCGTCCCGCGACCGAAGACGCGGTCCACCCCGAGCTCGGCGGCCATCGACTCACCGAAACGGGGCCCGCCGATCACCAGCAGCGGTCGACGGCCGGCCGGGTAGGCCTCGTTGAAGGCTGCCGACATCTCCTTGGCGTTGAGGATGTGCGCCTCGCGCTGGGTGACGACCTGCGAGACCAGGACCGCGTCGGCCTTCTCTGCCTGCGTCCGCGCCACCAGCTGCGGGATGGACACCTGGGCGCCCAGGTTGACGACTCGGAGCTCGCGGTAGTACTCCAGGCCCTTCTCGCCGGCGAACCCCTTGATGTTCAGGATCGCGTCGATGCCGACGGTGTGGGCGTCGGTGCCTATGCAGCCGCCCACCACCACAAGTCGACGTCGCAGTCCCTTGCGGATCGCGAGGTTGACCTCCTTCGGACTGAGGAGGGGATAGTCGCGTTCGACCAGCTGGACCTTCGACGGGTCGACGAGATGGTTGACCCGTCCGTAGACGACGAAGAACGTGAAGTTCGTTCCCACCGGCTTTGCGTGCACCACCATCGCCGGGTCGATCCCCATCTTGTTCGCGAGCTGGGCAGCGGCACCCTCCGCGCGCCGGTCGTGCGGCATCGGCAGCGTGAACGACACCTGCACCATGCCGTCCCCGGTGGTATCCCCGTAGGGGCGCAAGACGGACGACTCGGTCACCGCTTCATCCTTGCGTCGTCACTCTTGCGGGTCCCGACCGTCGGTTTGGACGACACAGTGCGACCCGGGTGGCCGGCGTCGAGGATCTCGGTGGCCGGGTTGTAGTAGTCCGGCTCCTTGCGAGCGACACCCTCGAGGCCACGGCCGGCATCGGATGGTCGCTTCATCAGGCCGAATGTGCCGTCGCCGATCGCCTCGAGCAGGCCCTCCCGGCCTTCATGCGCGTTGATCAGCTCCAGCAGGCCGATGGACTCGGCCAGGACCTGACGGGCCCGCCGGGCGATGAACCCGTTCGCAGGGGGGGCGAAGTCCTCATGGAGGTTTCCGGCCGCATTGAGGACATAGCGCACGTTCTGCAGCGCCAGGTCCCGGTCGGAGATCCAGGGTGTGACGACGGCCTCCGTCATCATTCCGACCAGCAGAATCCCCTGTCCGGTCATCGCGCCGACCAGGTTGAAGAACCCGTCGAGCAGGTAGCCGCGGAACACGTCACCTGTCATGTGCCGGGTCGGCGGCATCCACTTCAGCGGCGCCCTCGGGAACAGCTGACGAGCGAGCAGCGCGTGAGCGAGCTCGAGCCGCAAGCTCTCCGGCACGTCGGGGTTGATCTCGAAGGCGTGGCCGAGGCCGATCTGCCAGTCCTCGAGTCCGGCCTCCTTGGCGAAGTACTCGTTGAGCAGCTGGCTGACTGTGACCGTGTGCGCGGCCTCGACTGCGTCCGCGGTGGTCAGGTAGTTGTCCTCACCGGTGTTGATGATGATCCCCGCGCGAGCATGCACCTGGCGGCTGAACCGCTGGTCGACGAACGTCCGGATCGGGTTGATGTCGCGGAAGAGGATTCCGTACATCGAGTCGTTGAGCATCATGTCGAGTCGCTGCAGACCGGCCAGCGCGGCGATCTCGGGCATGCAGAGGCCCGAGGCGTAGTTGGTCAGCCGG
The DNA here is from genome assembly GCA_046732575.1 of Actinomycetota bacterium. Taxonomy (GTDB): domain Bacteria; phylum Actinomycetota; class Actinomycetes; order Propionibacteriales; family Nocardioidaceae; genus JBKPNJ01. The sequence goes on along the minus strand of JBKPNJ010000020.1, from coordinate 6,145 downwards.
ACGTAGCGGCCGAGCTCGGCACTCGTCTGGTCGAGAGCGGCTCGCATCAGCCGGAAGTTCTCCTGGGTCGCGTACGTCCCGGCGAAGCCCTCGCGGGTCGCGCCCTCCGGCACATAGTCGAGCAATGACTGCCCCGTCGACCGGATCACCGCGATGACGTCGGCACCCTCGCGGGCGGCGGCCTGGGCCTGCGGGATGTCCTCGTAGATGTCGCCCGTCGCCACGATCAGGTAGATCCACGGTTTCTGCTTCGGGTCCCCCCACCGTCTGACCAGCCGCTCCCGCTCGCGTCGTCGTGCGTCCACGCGTCTGAGCCCGGCGGCCACGGCGGTACGGGCGGCTCTCCGGGCCCGAGCTGCGTCCCGGCCCTGCGGCATCTGAAAGCGCAGTGAGCCGGTCGAGGCCTTCTGCGCCAGCGTCTCGAGGTCGTCGGCGTCCCCGCGTGCGAGCGCGTCCCACACCGGTAGGGCGATGCCGTGCCCGAGCCCCACGTCGCCGCGGACCGCGTCGGCGAGCCGGTTCACCCAGGGAATGCCGTCGGCGTCTGCGCCGCCGAGGCCCGCCAGGCGCAGCGTGGCCCGCTCCACCGACACCGTTGTGTGCTGCTTGGCCAGGGTGACGATGGGGCGCCCGGCCTGGCCGGCCAGCGTGCGAGCCCGGCGGATCGTCGCGGGATCCAGGTCGAGTTTGGGCTTCATGCCAGGGCTCCTTGCAGGTTGAAGATCTCGCGGCCGCCGGCCACGGTGCGCAGACACAGAGGCAGCGGCAGGTCCGGGTGCAGGTTCGGCAGGCCCGTCCCGGGGTCGGCGGCTTCGGGATCGACGTCCCAGATGGCATAGTCCGCTCGGGCGTCGGGAACGAGGGTTCCCGACTTGTCGGAGCGCGCGGCGTACCACCCGCCGCAGGTGTGAGCCGCGAAGGCATCCGGGCTGCGAAGTCGCTCAGCGGGGTTGTGGTGCCAGACGGCGGCACGTACGGCACCCCAGGGGTCGAAGGGTGTCACGGGCGTGTCGGACCCGAACGCCAGCCGGACCCCGGCCCGAGCCATCGTCGCGAACGGGTTCATCGCCAGGGAGCGGGTCGCCCCGAGCCTGGCGGCGTACATGGCGCTTTCGCCGCCCCACAGCGCGTCGAACACCGGCTGGACACTTGCCACGACACCGAGGTCGGCAAGGGTGGCGATCTGCTCGGCCTCGATCATCTCGACGTGCTCCAGCCGGTGACGGGCGCGGACCATCGCGTCAACTCCCACGATTCTCGCCGCATCGCGCAGTCCGTCGACGACGGTGGTCACGCTGCGGTTGCCGATCGCGTGGAAGCCGGCCTGCAGGCCCGCCCGGGTGCACGCGACCACGTGGTCCCTCACGTCCTCGACAGACAGGTAGAGGTGGCCGGTGGTCTCGGCGTCGGCGTACGGGACGGTGACCGCCGCGGTACGCGAACCGACGGCGCCGTCACAGCAGAGGTCCCCGGCGGCGCCCACGCAGCCGAGTGCTCGCGCGGTCTGCACGGCACCGAGCTCACCCCAGTAGCCGACGACGTGCGCAACCGCCCCGTGCCGGCGAAGATCCGCTATCGCGGCGAAGTCCGCCTGGCGCGACAGGTGCGGCGCCGCGAGCTCGTGCACGGCACCGATTCCCCTGGTCGCGGCCATCTGCAGGGCATCATGCACGGCGTCGCGTCGATCCGACGCTGGTACCAGCCCGTTGGCGGTGTCACGGGCGACGTCGTGCGCCTGCCTCTCGACCCTGCCGGTGCCGTCCCATCCGTCGAGCTCTCGCAGCGCGGGAGCCGCGGCAACGAGCGCCGACGACACGGTGGCGGAGTGGACATCAACCCGGGCGAGATAGGCCGGTCGGGACCCGACGGCCCTGTCGACCTCGGCTCCGGTGAGGCCACGCTGTTCGGGCCACTGCGTCTCGTCCCAGCCGAAGCCGAGCACCAAGCGGCTCGGGCTGCTGCCGGCGAACCGCTCCAGCCGCTGCAGGGCGTCGCCCACGCTGGTCGCCGCGCCGAGGTCGAGGCTGCGCAGTGCCAGCCCGGTCTGCGCGAGATGGGCGTGGGCGTCGACGAACGCCGGCGTGACCAGGCGACCGTGCAGATCCACGACCGCATCGGCGCTGTCGACGTGGGCCGCGAGGCCCTCGTCGTCTCCGACCCAGGCCACGCGATCGCCGTCGAAACAGATCGCTGTCGCTCGCCGCGCGGTCGGCGAGTACACCGATCCGTTGCGAAGCACGACACGGCTCATGGCGCCATCCTGCCTGGCTCCGCACCCGGTTGTCCTGCGGTTGGTCCTGCGGTCGACGCAGGGAGACGCCGCTCGAACAACGCGCGTACGCCGGGATGAGCCCGCACCAAGCCCACTGCGTAGTCCGCGTGACCGGGCACATACCCGTTGCCGATCAGCATCCTGACGTCCGCGGCCAGGCCCTCGGCACCCAACGCCGCAGCCGGGAAGGAGGTGGCCATGGAGAAGAAGACGACGGTGCCGCCGTCGGCCGTAGCCAAGATGGCACCCCCCTCGCAACCGGGCACGTCGACGCACACGACAGTCACGTCACAGGGTCCGCCGGCGCGCTCCACGGCCCCAGACAGTCGCACCGGGTCACGGGCATCGGCAAGCGTCACGACGTCGGCGAGGCCGGCGGCGCTGAGCAGATCCGCCTCGTGCTGTACCGGGACCACCCCGATCGTGCGCGACGCGCCCGCATCAGCGGCGGCTGCCAGCGCCAGCGAGCCGCTCTTCCCGGCGGCTCCGATCACCGCCACGACGGGCTCGCAGCCCCGGGCAAGGTACTCAGCGACCACCCTGGCGGTCAGAGCCGCCGCACCGCAGACGTCCATCACCGCCAGCGACAGCTCTGCCGGCAGGTCCTCCGGAATCCTGGCCGCGATGGACCGGCCGAAAAGGATCGCGTAACCGTTGCACGGCACCTGTTCGGAGCGGCCGTCCCAGTCACGCAGCTCATCCTCGATGACCAGCGGCGTCAATGTGAGCGACACCAGGGTGGTGATGCGGTCGCCCACCACGATGCCCAGCCTCGACTGCGGCCCCACCTCCTCGACCGTCCCGATCAGCATCCCGCCCGAGCCGGTCACCGGGTTCTGCATCTTCCCGCGTGATCGGACGGTATCGAGCACCTGCGCCCGGACCGCGTCGCCGTTGCCGTCGTGGGCTCGCTGGAGCTGGCGGTAGCTGGCCGCGTCGAGGTTGAGCCGTTCGACCCGGACGCGGACCTCGTCGGGCCACAGACCGCGGCGGGTGTCGAGTCGCTGTGCGGCCTGTGGCAGCACCCCGGCCGGCTCGAGCACCCGGTGCAGGCCGGTAGGGCTTCCGGCGCGATCGGCCTCCACTGGCACAGTCCCTTCGCCTTCTCCGGTTATGATCCGGAAATCTTCCGGTGCATGGTTGGACGCACCGCATTTTCTCCCGTATCTTGGCAGTATCCCACCCCTGTGGCCAAGCCCAGGCGCGAACCGGAACAGGAGCACCGTTGAGCATCGACGCGACCTCGCTCGAGCAGCCCTACCCCTACCGCCGGGTGGAGCTGGTCGAGCCGGACTGGACCCGGCTGCCGGGCTGGAAGGACACCACCGGCGAGGAGTGGAAGTCCGCGCAGTGGCAGCGCGCGCACTGCATCAAGAACATCAAGCAGCTGCGCGACGTTCTGGGCCCGGGGGTGGACGAGCGAATCTTCTCCGACCTGGAACGTGACCAGGCCGAGCGGGCCACGATGTCGATGCTGATGCCGCCACAGATGGTCAACACGATGGTGCCTCACGGCTCACCCACCGACGCCGACTTCACCGAGAGGCTCTACGCCGACCCGGTCCGCCGCTACATGCTGCCGGTGTTCTCCGACCGGCGTACCGACTGGGCCAGCCACCCGCACGCCACCCGCGACTCACTTCACGAGCACGACATGTGGGTGGCCGAGGGACTGACGCACCGCTATCCGACCAAGGTGCTGGCCGAGATCCTGCCCACGTGCCCGCAGTACTGCGGACATTGCACCCGGATGGATCTGGTCGGCAACGCGACGCCGCAGTTCGACAAGCTGAAGTTCGACCTCAAGCCGGCCGACCGGCTGGACGGCATGCTCGACTACCTGCGCCGCTCCCCCGGCGTCCGCGACGTCGTCGTCTCCGGTGGCGACGTGGCGAACATGCCGTGGGCAAGGGTCGAGAGCTTCGTCTCGTCGCTGCTCGACATCGACAACATCCGTGACATCCGGCTGGCGACCAAGGCGCTGATGGGCCTGCCGCAGCACTGGCTGCAGGACGAGGTACGCGCCGGGATGGAGCGACTCGCCAGCAAGGCACACCAGCGGGGTGCCTCGATCGCCATCCATACGCACGTCAACCACGCCAACTCCGTGACCCCCCTGGTCGCCGACGCGGCCCGGGCGATGCTGGACACCGGCATCCGTGACGTCCGCAACCAGGGCGTGCTGCTCGAGGGCGTCAACGCCACACCGACCGCGCTGCTCGATCTCTGCTTCGCCCTGCTCGACGGCGCCAAGATCATGCCCTACTACTTCTACATGTGCGACATGATCCCGTTCGCCGAGCACTGGCGACTCTCGGTCGCCCGCGCACAGGAGCTGCAGCACGGGTTGATGGGCTATCTGCCGGGCTTCGCCACTCCGCGCATCGTCTGCGACGTGCCGTTCGTCGGGAAGCGCTGGGTGCACCAGTTGGCTGAGTACGACCGCGAGCGCGGCATCTCGTACTGGACAAAGAACTACCGCACCTCGATCGAGCTGGAGGACCCCGAGGCGCTGGTCCGCCGCTACGAGTACTACGACCCGATCCACACCCTCCCCGACTCCGGCCGGGCGTGGTGGGCGGAGCAGCACGCGAGCGAGCCGACGTCCGCCGCGCAGGCACGTGCGGCGGCCAGCCGGATGACCGCCGAGGCACAGAAGCTGCTCACGATCACCTGACCCCGGCCGGACTGCCTGAGGGTTGCTCGCCGCATGTCGTCCGGCCGACTGCGCCGCGGTTGGCGGAGACGTGGAAGCCACGCCGGACGTCGACCGGCTGATCACGATGCTCATCAGTGGACGACACCGACCAGTGCGACGAGGTCAGAGGGCGGGCGGACGGCGCTCGTACGGGGTGGACAGCACGATAGTGGTGCGGGTGGACACGTTCGCCTTCGCGCGGATACGGGCCAGCAGGTTCTCCAGGTCGGCCGGGGTGGCGACCCTGACCTTCAGGATGTACGACTCGTCGCCGGCAACCGAGTAGCACGCCTCTATCTCGGCGACGTCGGCCAGCTGCTCCGGAGAGTCGTCCGGTTGTGAGGGGTCGATCGGGCGGATCGAGATGAACGCGGTCAGCGGCAGCCCGACCTCGTCGTAGTTGACCGCCACCGCGTAGCCCAGGATGACGCCACGCTGTTCGAGTCGCTTGACCCGCTGGTGGACCGCCGACGTGGACAGCCCGGTCCCCTTGCCGAGGTCGGTGAACGACATGCGTCCGTCTCCGGCGAGCAGCTTCACGATCCGACGGTCGAGCTCTTCCACGACGTCACCCTACTCAGTCGCCGCGCCTACGGCGGTGGGCCAAGTGCGCGCAGCACCCGCTCGGCCGAACTCCCGAGACCCCAGCGCTCGGCCAGCGCGGCGAACGCGTCCGGGCGGGCCGGCGCCGGCCGCGGCAGACTCAGGTCCTGCGCGGGCAGGTCGATGTCACGTGCCACCTCCACCACCCTTGGAGCGACTGTGAGGTACGTCGCAGCCGCCTGGAACCTGCCCCGTACTGTCGCAGACATGCCACTGTCTGGATCCAGGGCCGCCTCCAGGACACCGGTCAGATCTCCGTAGGTCCCCAGCAGCGATGCTGCCGTCTTCTCTCCGATTCCCGGGACCCCCGGGAGCCCGTCGGAGGTGTCCCCGCGCAGCGTGGCGAACGCGGCGTACTGCTCGGGCAGGATCCCGTACTTCTTCACGATCGCTGTCTCTGTCAGCTGCTCGTGTCTGCCGACTCCGCGGGCGGTGTAGAGCACCCGCACCTGCCTGGCGTCGTCGACGAGCTGGAACAGGTCCCGGTCGCCGGTCACGACGTCCACCGGCATCCGCGCCCTGGCGGCCAGCGTCCCGATGACGTCGTCGGCCTCGTAGTGGTCGGCTCCGAC
>JBKPNJ010000019.1:0-10306 GCA_046732575.1 Actinomycetota bacterium | reverse complement strand
GAATGGGGCCGGGCGGCGCTGGCGGCGCTCACGGCCGACGCGCCGACACCGGCGGATCTCGCCACCGCGACCGGGCTCGACCCCGGCGCCGTGGCGGGCGTGTGGCCGGCTCTGACTCGCAAGCTCGCGGCCGAGCCCATCGAGGATCTGCGTGTCGATCTCGAGGACGGCTACGGGCCGAGACCCGACGAGGAGGAGGACGCCGATGCGCTCGCCGCCGGGGTCGCGATCGCGGCGGCGGCTACGCAGGGCAGCCTGCCTCCGTACGTCGGGGTCCGGTTCAAGTCCTTGGAGGGTGGCACCCGGCGACGCGGGCTCCGCTCGCTCGACCTCGTCCTCGGCGCCCTCCTCGCCCACGCCGAGCTCCCCGACGGGTGGCTGCTGACCCTGCCCAAGGTCACCTCGCCGGCCCAGGTCGCCGCGATGGCTGACGTCTGCGGTCGACTCGAGCGGGGCCACGGTCTGACCGACCACCGGCTCAGGTTCGAGATCCAGGTTGAGACGCCACAGGCCATCCTCGGCCCCGACGGCGCGGCGAGTGTCGCCCCCATGGTGCATGCCGCCGACGGTCGATGCAGCGGGCTGCACTTCGGCACCTACGACTACACCGCCGCGCTCGGGATCGCGGCCGGCTACCAGTCGATGGAACACCCCGTCTCCGACCACGCCAAGACCACCATGCAGCTGGCCGCCGCCGGCACCGGTGTGCGCGTAAGCGACGGCTCCACGAACGTGCTGCCGGTGGGTGCGACCGCTGCCGTGCACTCCGGCTGGGCACTGCACGCGCGACTTGTCCGCCGATCGCTCGTACGCGGCTACTACCAAGGGTGGGATCTGCACCCCGCACAGCTGCCGACACGGTTCCTGAGCACGTACCTGTTCTTTCGTGATGACCTGGAGACCCTGGGCAGCCGGCTGCGCGAGTATCTCCGCGGTGATCCAGCCGCCGGGGTGCTGGACGAGCCGGCAACCGCGCAGGCCCTCGCCGGCTTCATCCTGCGCGGTGTGCACTGCGGGGCGGTGAACACCGATGAGCTGCCGGATCTGGTCGGAGCCGATCTGGCAACGCTCGTGGCGCTCGCCGATCGACGGGTGGGCTGAGGCCGGTGAGCCCCACGGCAGCGATGACCCGAGCCATGACGCGTGATCGGCCCGAAATGGTACGAGACCCAGCGAAGGAGTGTGCATCGTGAGTTCCGGGCTGCGCTACGCGGTGAACTGCTCGCTGCTGTTCACTGAGCTCCCGCTGCTGGCCCGTCCGGTGGCCGCGCGGGAGGCCGGGTTCACCGCTGTCGAGTTCTGGTGGCCGTGGCCGGAGGACCCGGTGCCCGGCGACCCCGACATCGACTCCTTCGTGTCCGCGGTCAAGGATGCCGGAGTCACGCTGATCGGACTGAACTTCTTCGCCGGCGATCTGGCCGGACCAGACTGCGGAGTGCTGTCCGTTCCGGAGCGGTCCTCGCAGTTCCGGGACAACGTGGACGTTGCCGTCGGCATCGGCGCCGAGCTCGGTGTCCGCGGTTTCAATGCGCTGTTCGGGAACCGCGTCGAAGGAGCAAGCCCGGCCGCGCAGGACGAGCTGGGTGTCGACAACCTGATCACCGCGGCGGTCGCCGCCGGTGCGATCGGCGCCGACGTCCTCGTGGAGCCGGTGAGCGGGCCGAAGCCGTACCCGCTGCGCACGGCTGCTGACGTGGTGGCGATTCTGGACCGGGTCGAGGCGGCGGGAACGCACAACATCGGGATGCTCTGCGACCTGTTCCACCTGGCCAACAACGGTGACGACGTCGCGGCGGCGATCGAGGCGCACGCCGGCCGCATCAGGCACGTCCAGATCGCCGACCACCCGGGCCGGGGCGAGCCCGGGACCGGACATCTCGACCTCGAGGCGCACCTCGGCCGGTTGCAGTCGGCCGGCTACGCCGGCTATGTCGCCCTCGAGTACAACCCGTCGACGACAACGGCAGAGAGCCTGCGGTGGCTGCCCCTCGAGCGACGCGCCAGCTCACCCGACGCCGCCCGACATGAGGAGACCGCATGACCGACATCGCTTTCATCGGACTCGGGATCATGGGCGGCCCGATGGCTGCCAACCTGGTGAGTGCCGGGCACACCGTGACCGGGTACAACCCGCACCGGGAGCCGGTCGAACGCCTGGTCGCCGCCGGAGGCAAGGGGGCCGGCAGCGTGGCCGAGGCGGTAGCGGGGGCCGAGGTCGTCATCACGATGGTGCCGGACTCCCCGGACGTTGAGGACGTGGCACTGGGGGACTCAGGCATCTACCAGGCGGCCGCCAAGGGAGTCATCCACGTCGACATGAGCTCGATCCGGCCCGACGTGTCGGCCGGCATCGCCGCCCAGGGCGCCGAGCGCGGCATCCGGGTCATCGACGCCCCCGTCAGCGGTGGCGAGGCGGGGGCGATCGAGGCGAACCTCTCGATCATGGTCGGTGGCGACGAAGCAGACTTCGACGAGGTCAAGCCGATCCTCGAAGCGGTGGGGGAGACGATCGTCTACTGCGGGCCGGCCGGTTCCGGCCAGACCGTCAAGGCGGCCAACCAGCTCATCGTGGCCGGCACGATCGAGCTGGTGGCGGAGGCCATCGTGTTCCTCGAGGCGTACGGCGTGGACACCGATGCCGCCCTCGCCGTCCTCGCCGGCGGCCTGGCGGGGAACCGGATCCTCGACCGGAAGGGCGCGACCATGCTCAAGCGCGAGTTCACGCCCGGATTCCGGATCGACCTGCACCACAAGGACATGGGGATCGTGACAACGGCGGCGCGGGAGAAGGGCGTGGTGATTCCGCTCGGCGCTGTCGTGGCGCAGCTCGTGGCGTCGGCACGTGCCCAGGGGCATGGTGGCCTCGACCACTCGGCGCTCTTGAAGGTTGTCGAGCAGCTGTCCGGTCGCCAAGCCCCCTGACCCTTCGTCCGCGGATCCAGGTCCCAGAAAGGAACGAACATGCCCCGGATGTCGGCCGCCGACGCGGCGGTGAAGATCCTCGAGCTCGAGGGTGCGACCCAGACCTTCGGTCTGCCCGGCGCCGCGATCAACCCGATCTATGCAGCGATGCGCCGGCACGGCGGCATCAGCCACGTCCTCGCCCGCCACGTCGAGGGCGCATCTCATATGGCCGAGGGGTATACCCGTGCCGCATCCGGCAACATCGGGATCTGCATCGGCACGTCGGGGCCGGCCGGGACCGACATGATCACCGGGCTCTACTCCGCCTCGGCGGACTCGATCCCGATCCTGGCCATCACCGGGCAGGCACCGGTCGCGCGGCTGCACAAGGAGGACTTCCAGGCAGTCGACATCGCGGCGATCGCCGCGCCGGTGACCAAGTGGGCAGCGACCATCCTGGAGCCGGCGCAGATCCCCGGCGCGTTCGCGCACGCGTTCCATCTGATGCGCTCGGGACGACCGGGACCCGTGCTGCTCGATCTCCCATTCGACGTACAGATGGCAGAGATCGAGTTCGACCCGGGAACCTATCAGCCACTCCCGGTCTACAAGCCACGCGCCACGCGGGAACAGGCCGAGACGGCGCTCGACATGCTCCAGGGGGCAGAGCGACCGCTGATCATCGCGGGCGGAGGCATCGTCAACGCCGATGCCTGCGATCTGCTCGTCGAGTTCGCCGAGCTCACCGGCGTGCCGGTTGTGCCCACGCTGATGGGATGGGGCTGCATCCCCGACGACCATCCGTTGATGGCCGGCATGGTGGGGCTGCAGACCGCACATCGCTACGGCAACGCGACGATGCTGGAGTCGGACTTCGTCCTCGGAATCGGCAACCGGTGGGCCAATCGCCACACCGGCGGGCTGGATGTCTACCGCGGCGACCGCAGGTTCGTCCACGTCGACATCGAGCCGACCCAGATCGGCCGGGTGTTCCCGCCTGACTACAGCATCGTCTCCGACGCCAGGTCAGCACTCGAGCTGTTCGTCCAGGTGGCGCGCGAACGCGCCGACTCCCAACGGCTTGCTCAGTTCGAGGTATGGGTGAAGGACTGCCGGCAGCGCAAGCACAGCCTGCAGCGCCGCACTCACTTCGACAACGTCCCGATCAAGCCGCAGCGGGTTTATGAGGAGATGAACCGGGCATTCGGCCGCGACACCCGCTACGTGAGCACGATCGGGCTGTCCCAGATCGCGGGAGCCCAGTTCCTCCACGTCTACAAGCCACGGCACTGGATCAACTGCGGTCAGGCGGGTCCGTTGGGATGGACGCTTCCGGCGGCCCTCGGCGTCTGTGTCGCGGACCCGGACGCGACGGTCGTAGCCCTGTCCGGCGACTACGACTTCCAGTTCATGATCGAGGAGCTCGCCGTCGGCGCTCAGTTCCGGATCCCCTACATCCATGTCGTTGTCAACAACGCCTACCTCGGGCTGATCCGGCAGTCACAGCGGGGCTTCACGATGGACTTCCACGTCCAGCTGTCCTTCGACAATGTCAACGCACCCGAGCTCGGCGGCTACGGTGTCGACCACCTGCGGGTGGCCGAGGGACTCGGCTGCAAGGCGATCCGGGTGCTCGAGCCCGACCAGCTGCAGCCGGCGTTCGACCAGGCCGAGAAGCTGATGAACGAGCACCGGGTGCCGGTGGTCGTCGAGGTGATCCTCGAGCGGGTCACGAACATCTCGATGGGCACCGAGCTCGACAACGTCACCGAGTTCGAGGATCTCGCGATCACCGGCGAGGACGCTCCGACCGCCATCGCCCTACTGGACTGAGAGCCGATGCGCGTGGTCGTCGCCCCCGACAAGTTCAAGGGCTGCCTGACCGCGGCTGAGGTGGCCCGGGCCGTCGCCACCGGGATCACCCAGGCCCAGGCCGACGTCGAGACTGTCCTGCTACCTGTGGCGGACGGAGGTGACGGCACCGTCGAAGCCGCGTTGTCCGTCGGCTTCGCACCGGTGGCGGTCCCGGCCGTCGGACCGACGGGCGAGCCCGTCGAAGCCACGTATGCCGTGGACGGCGCCCGCGCCGTCGTCGAGCTGGCAAGCGTCGTCGGACTCGCTCTCCTCCCGGGCGGTCGACCCGACCCGTTGGGCGCTTCCACCTACGGGCTCGGCGTGGTGCTAGGTGCGGCGCTGCAGCGAGGAGCCAGGCAGATAGTGCTGGGCGTGGGGGGAAGCGCATCGACCGACGGCGGCGCCGGCATGCTCCAGGCGATGGGCGCCAAGCTGCTCGATGCGGCGGGCGACGACGTGGCCCGGGGCGGCGGGGCCCTTCGCGGGCTCGAGTCCGTCGACCTGTCGGCGGTGCGTGCGCTGGTCGGGTCGACCAGCATCGTGGTCGCGAGCGACGTCGACAACCCGCTGCTGGGACCGAACGGGGCGGCGGCCGTCTTCGGCCCACAGAAGGGCGCCACTTCTCACGACATCGCTGACCTCGAGGCCGGCCTGGCCACGCTGGCCCGGGTCGTGGCCGACAGCACCGGACGCGACGAGTCCCGTCGGCCCGGCGCGGGTGCGGCAGGAGGGACCGGATACGCCGCGGTTGCTGTTCTGGGTGCCGAGATCAGGCCCGGGATCGAGCTGATGCTCGAACTCCTCGACTTCGAATCGGTGATCGCGGGGTCCGACCTTGTAGTCACCGGTGAGGGGTCTCTCGACGAACAGTCGTTGTCCGGAAAGGCGCCGGTGGGGGTGGCGAATGCCGCGGTCGCGCAGGCGATCCCGGTCGTCGCGGTGGCCGGCCGATCGCTGCTCACCGCAGACCGTGCCGCGGCGGCGGGGATCAGCGCTGTCTACCCGTTGTCGGACCTCGAGCCCGATGTCGAGCGGAGCATCGCCAACGCCAGCGCGCTGCTCACCAGCACCGGCCGCACCATCGCCTCGGAATGGCTCACGTGAAGGCCGCCCGGCTGGTGATCAAGGGCAGGCGGGTGCTGATCGGGTCGGCCTTCTTGCCAGCGACTGTCGCGGTCACCGACGGCCGGATCGGCGCGATCGAGCCCTTCGACTCGGCTCGTCCGGCGGGCAGCAGCGTCGTGCTCGCCGACGACGAGGTCCTCATCCCGGGAGTCGTCGACACCCACGTGCACGTCAACGAGCCGGGTCGCACCGACTGGGAAGGCTTCGCGTCGGCAACGCGTGCCGCCGCCGCCGGCGGCATCACCACGATCGTCGACATGCCGTTGAACTCTGTGCCGCCAACCATCGACCTGCCGGCACTGGAGATGAAGCGCCGATCAGCCGACGGCCAGAGCCATGTCGACGTGGGGTTCTGGGGGGGTGCGGTGCCCACCAGCATGGGCGGTCTGCGTGAGCTCAGCGACGCGGGCGTCTGCGGCTTCAAGTGCTTCCTAGTCGACTCCGGCGTCCCGGAGTTCCCACCGCTCGACGCCGGGCAGCTCGAGGCGGCGATGAGGGAGATCGCGGCCTTCGACGGGCTGCTCATCGTGCATGCGGAGGACGGCCCATCGATCGCGACAGCCGGGGGTCACAGCCGCAGCTATCGCGACTTCCTTCGCAGCCGTCCGCCGGAGTCCGAGGATGTCGCGATCGGCCAGGTCGTGGATGCCGCGCGGCGGACAGGCGCGCGAGCACACATCGTGCACCTGTCCAGCGGCGGGGCGGTCGACATCCTGTCGCGCGCGCGAGCCGACGGTGTCCGGCTGTCGGTCGAGACCTGCCCGCACTACCTCGCGCTGACCGCCGAGGAAGTGCTTGATGGCGACACCCGGTTCAAGTGCTGCCCACCGATCCGCCCGTACCACAACCAGGACCGGCTCTGGCAGGCGCTGGCCGACGGTGTGATCGACATCATCGTCTCCGACCATTCACCCTCGCCGCCGGACTTGAAGTCGCTCGAGACAGGTGACTTCTTCGCGGCCTGGGGGGGCGTCTCATCGCTCCAGATCAGCCTGCCGGTCGTGTGGACGCAGGCGAGGAAGCGCGGACACGACCTCGCCCAGGTGGTGGGTTGGATGTCGACAGGCCCGGCGCGGTTCGCCGGGCTGGCCGCCAAGGGCGGGATCCGGCCAGGCAACGACGCCGACCTCGTCGTGTTCGCCCCGGACGAGACATTCGTCGTCGAGCCCGCCGCACTGGAGCACCGCCATCCCCTGACGCCCTACGCCGGAAGGGAGCTGACCGGTGTCGTGCGCCACACATACCTGCGCGGGGAACCGGTCACGGGATCATCCCCGCACGGAAGGCTCATCGAACCCGAGGGAAGCCGACATGAGTGACTTCACCGCACTGACCGACCTCGCCTCCCGAACCCTCGCGGGCACAGTCGTGAGCGCCAACGACGAGCTGTTCGCCCAGCGCGAGAACCTCATCCAGCCCGGACCCGCGACCCACTCGATCGGGGACTTCGGGCACAAGGGCAAGGTCTACGACGGCTGGGAGACCCGGCGGCGGCGCGAACCCGGACACGACTGGGCCATCGTCCGGCTGGGCGCGGCGGGCATCGTCCGGGGTGTCGTCGTGGATACGGCGTGGTTCAAGGGCAACTTCCCCCCTGAGATCTCCGTCGAGGCCGCATCGATGGAGGGGTACCCCTCGGCCGAGGAGCTGCAGGGCGCGGACTGGGTGACGCTGGTCCACAAGAGTCCGTGCCTCGGGGACACCCGCAACGAGTACCCGGTCAGCGACGACGGCCGCTGGACGCACGTGCGGCTGTCGATCTATCCAGATGGGGGCGTCGCCCGTTTCCGGGTGCACGGCGTCGTCGTCCTCGACCCGCGGTTCGCCGAGGGAACCGTCGACCTGCTCGCGGCCGAGAACGGTGGCCGGCTCCTGGAGACATCCGACGCCTTCTACTCGTCACCGGCCAACATCATCCTGCCCGGCCGGGCCCGGATGATGGGAGAGGGCTGGGAGAACGCGCGCCGGCGCGGCGGCGGGAACGACTTCGCCGTCTTCCAGCTGGCGGCCAGGGGTTCGATCCGCAACGTCGAGGTCGACACGTCGTACTTCGTCGGCAATGCGCCCGGATGGGTACGCCTGCGCGCGGCGGACGCGACGGCTGGACCGGTTCAGGCCGAGGATGCCTGGTTCGACGTGCTCGGCCGGACCCGCGTGCAGCCCGACACCCGGCACATGTTCCTCGCCCAGGACAGCAGGGCTGCCACACATGTACGCCTGGACGTCTACCCCGACGGCGGGTTGACGCGGCTGCGCTGCAACGGCGAGGTGGAACCGGGCGACCTCCGTGAGCTGAGGCGGCGCTTTCTGGAGTCGCTTCCCCCCGCGCACCGGGCAGCAGTCGGCGAGCTGGGCTCCTAGCGGTCAGCTTCCGTCGACCCGCAGATCGGCGACCAGCCGCGAGGCGACCCGCTGAAGCACCGGCGCGATACTGCCCACCCGTTGGCTGGTCACCCGACTGCTCGGACCCGACACCGATATCGCTGCGCGGAGGGGAGCGTCGCTGACCGGCACCGCCACGCAGCGCACCCCGGCCTCCTGCTCCTGGTCGTCGACGGCGTACCCGCGCTGCCGTGACCGTGCCACCTCGGCCAGCAGCACCTCGGCATCGGTGATGGTGCGCTCGGTCCGGGCGGGCATGCCGGTTCGGGCGAGAAGTGCGCGCACCTCCGCGTCCGGAAGCATCGACAGAAGCGCCTTCCCGACGCCGGTGCAGTGCGGCATCACCCGCCGGCCGACCTCGGTGAACATGCGCATCGAGTGCAGCGACGGCACCTGGGCGACGTAGACGACTGTGTCACCCTCCAGTGTCGCCATGTTCGACGTCTCGCCGATCTCGTCGACGAGCTCGGAGAGGTACGGCACCGCCCACGACCCCAGCATCCTGTTCGCGGACTCCCCGAGCCGGATGAGACCCGGCCCCAGCGCGTACCGCCGTGACCGCTCCTGGCGCACATAGCCCTGGTTGACCAGGGAGCGGATCAGCCGGTGGATCGTGGGAAGCGGCAGTCCCGACATCGTGGCCAGCTCCGATAGGCCGACCGGCCCACCGGCGTCCGCCATGTGCTCGAGGAGGCCGAAGGCCCGGTCGACAGACTGCACCCGGTCGGTCATCGCCATACCGCAGAGCCTCCGCTTCGCGGACTGAGAACTCCGTCTGGTGGAAACGGTTGGATACTACCCGACCGGGGGAGCCCGATCTCATGGTGCGGCTCGGGGATGACCCGCGCGGACGTCGCATGCTCGGCAACATCGAGCCGGGCACGCGTTGCTCTGCAGCATCACCTGCCACCACACCAAGCGACAGGACCACCCGACGGCTGCCGCGTATGCTGCTCCCGCGCAGACGGGAGGAACCGGCATGGACTTGGCCCTCGACACCGGGCTCGTCAAGGCTCTCGGGTTCCGCTTCGACGAGATCGGACCGGATCTCGTCCGCATCGCCTGGACGGTGGATGACCGCCAGCTGCAGCCGGCCGGAGTCGTCCACGGCGGTGTCTACAGCGCGGTCGTGGAGACCGCGGCGAGCGTCGGGGCGCAGCTGTGGTTCGGGGACCGCGGACGGGTCGTCGGGGTCTCCAATCAGACCGACTTCCTCCGGCAGCAGCGCACCGGCGACCGCTTGACGGCCGAGGGAGTCCCTATCCATCGGGGCCGCAGCCAGCAGCTCTGGCTGGTCGAGATCCGGGACGAGGAGGCCCGACTCGTCGCCCGCGGGCAGGTGCGGTTGCAGAACCTCAGCGAGCCACCCGGGTGAGGGCGTGCGGCCCGGTCTGACGTGAAAGGCATGACCCGACGTGCAAGGGAGCTGCCATGGCCGTTGTCGGGACAACCGGACTGCGCACCACGTCCGCATGACCGTGACCGATCTCGAGCGGTCGAAGGACGGACGGATCCAGGACCTGCCATCCTTCGGGATCGGGACCCTGTCGTTCAGGATCCGGACGGGCTCGACCACGAGCTGACGGCTTCGCTGTAGGACCGGTCCTGGCCGAACGCGGGTCCGCCCGGGCGATCCGCGCAACCGGTCGGTCGGGGTAGGTTGACGTGCATGCTTGGAAGCCTGCTCCGCGGCGCCGCGGCCGGTGCTGCCGGTACGACGGCGCTCAACGCAGCCACCTATCTGGACATGGCGATCTCGGGCCGCAGCACCAGCAGCACACCCGAGCAGACCATCGAGGCGCTCTCGGAGCGGGTGGGGATCGGAATACCTGGGAACGGCGAGTCGCGTGCCAACCGGCTGCAGGCTCTCGGCGCGCTCGGCGGGCTGGCGACCGGAGTCGGTGTCGGTGCGGTTCTCGGCCTTGGCAGTGCCGTCGGCTGGCGACCCGGGCTGCTCGGCGGGAGCCTCGTCACAGGCTCGTTGGCGATGATCGGGGGTAACGTGCCGATGGCCCGGCTGGGGGTGAGCGACCCTTCACGG
>JBKPNJ010000018.1:0-8173 GCA_046732575.1 Actinomycetota bacterium | reverse complement strand
ACACCGACGATGATGAGGATGGACGTGCCGCCGAACGGGAAGTTCTGGTTGGCGTTGATGAGGACGAACGCGATCAGCGGGATCAGCGAGATCAGCCCCAGGTAGAGCGCACCCGGGAGCGTGATGCGGGACAGCACATAGGCCAGGTAGTCCTCGGTCGGCTTCCCGGCCCTGATCCCCGGAATGAAGCCGCCGTACTTCTTCATGTTGTCGGCGACCTCCTCGGGGTTGAAGGTGATCGCGACGTAGAAGTAGGTGAAGAAGATGATCAGCAGGAAGTACGTGAGCATGTAGATCGGGTGGTCGCCCCGGACGAAGTGCTCCTGAGCCCAGACCGCCCACGGCGCGGTGGGGTTGAACTGCGCGGCCAGCGCGGGGAGGTACAGCAGGCTCGAGGCGAAGATGACCGGGATGACGCCCGCCTGGTTGACCTTGAGCGGGATGTAGGTCGACGTCCCACCGAACATCTTGCGACCCACCATGCGCCGGGCGTACTGCACCGGGATGCGCCGCTGCGCCTGCTCGATGAAGATCACGGCGGCGATGATGACCAGGCCGATGGCGATGATCAGGAAGAACAGGATCCAGCCCTGGGCGCCGGGGTGCGCCTGCTTGATGCCCCACAACGAGGTCGGGAACCGCGACGCGATCGAGGTGAAGATCAGGATCGACATCCCGTTGCCTATCCCGCGGTCGGTGATGTTCTCGCCGAGCCACATGATCACGCCGGTGCCGGCCGTCATCGTGACGACCATCATCACGATCGTGAACAGGTTGTCGTCGACCAGCAGCGGCAGGTCGCAGCCGCTGAAGAGGTTTCCCGAGCGGGCAAGCGCCACGATCCCGGTGGACTGCAGGATCGCCAGCGCGAGGGTCAGATACCGGGTGTACTGGGTGATCTTCGACTGCCCGGCCTGCCCCTCCTTCTTCAGTGTCTCCAGGCGCGGGATCACCACGGTGAGCAGCTGCAGGATGATGCTCGCGGTGATGTAGGGCATGATCCCGAGCGCGAACACGGCCAGCTGGAGCAGCGCACCGCCGGAGAAGAGGTTGATCAGGCTGTAGAGCCCCTGGTTCTCCACGTTGTTGAGGCACTGGTCGACGTTCGGTACGTTCACCCCTGGCGTCGGCACCACCGAGCCCAGCCGGAAGATCGCGATGATGAACAGCACGAACAGCAGCTTGCGCCGCAGATCCGGCGTACGGAACGCGTTGGCGAAGGCGCCTAGCACCGATTCCTCCCACGGGTGACCCCTGGGCCGGGGGCCTCGGATGTCGTCCGGCAGCCGGGCTCACCGAGGTCTGCGGCCGGTGAGTCAACTATCGGACAATAACAGCAAGTCCCCCTTCTCCCGGCATCGAGCGGGAAGCCCGGCGGCCGTTCAGACCTCACGTGCACACCTGTTCTCGGGCCGGCCGGCCCCCGTCGGGACGCTCTCAGACCTCGGTGGCGCTCCCACCGGCAGCCTCGATCTTCTCCCTGGCCGACTTGGAGAACGCGTTGGCGGTGACGTTGACCGCGACAGAGATCTCACCCGACCCCAGCACCTTCACCGGCTCGCCGGCGCGCACGGCACCCTTGGCGGCCAGGTCCACGATCGTGACGTCGCCGCCCTCGGGATACAGCGTCGACAACCGGTCGAGGTTGACGACCTGGAACTCCACCCGGAACGGGCTGGTGAACCCCTTGAGCTTGGGCACCCGCATGTGCAGCGGCATCTGCCCGCCCTCGAACCGAGCCGGGATCTGGTTGCGGGCCTTGCTGCCCTTGGTGCCACGGCCGGCGGTCTTGCCCTTGCCGCCCTGGCCACGGCCCACCCGGGTCTTGGGCGTCTTGGCGCCCGGAGCCGGGCGTAGGTGATGGACCCTCAGGGTCATGTCAGTCGACCTCCTCGACGCTGATCAGGTGCGGGATCGTCGCGAGCATCCCGCGGATCTCGGGACGATCCTCCTTGACCACGACGTCGCCGATGCGCTTCAGACCGAGCGAGCGCAGGGTCTGACGCTGGTTCTGCTTGCGGCCGATGCCGGACCGCGTCTGGCGGACCCTGAGGCGCCCCATCACTGAGCCACCTCCGCGCGGGCCTTCAGCAACGCGGCCGGCGTCACATGCTCGACCGACAGGCCGCGGCGGGCCGCGACGGCTTCTGGCTGCTCCAGGCTCCGCAGCGCGGTCTCGGTCGCGTGCACGATGTTGATCGCGTTGGATGAGCCGAGCGACTTGCTGAGTACGTCGTGGATGCCAGCGCACTCCAGAACGGCGCGCACGGGACCGCCGGCGATCACTCCCGTCCCCGGGGCGGCGGGTCGCAGCAGCACCACTCCGGCGGCCTTCTCACCTTGGACCGGATGCGGGATGGTCCCCTGGATCCGCGGCACCTTGAAGAAGCTCTTCTTGGCCTCCTCGACACCCTTGGCGATCGCCGCCGGCACCTCCTTGGCCTTGCCGTACCCGATGCCCACCATCCCGTCGCCGTCGCCGACGACGACCAGGGCGGTGAAGCTGAAGCGACGACCGCCCTTGACGACCTTGGCGACGCGGTTGATCGCGACGACACGCTCGAGATAGGCGGCTTTGTCCGCCGCTCCGCCGCGACGGTCGTCGCGGCCACGACGCTCGCCACCGGCACCGCCACTGCGGCGCTGGGGTCCGCTCATATCGAACTACCTTCTCTCTGTTGTGCGCTGGCTGGAGTGGAGCATCAGAACGTCAGTCCGGTCTTGCGGGCGCCGTCGGCAAGGGCGGCGACGCGCCCGTGGTAACGGTGCCCGGCACGGTCGAAGACCACGCTGTCGATACCGGCCGCCTTGGCCCGCTCGGCCGCGAGCTCGCCGACCCGCTGCGCCTTGGCGGTCTTGTCACCGTCCAGGGTACGGACGTCGGCTTCCATCGTGCTGGCCGAGGCGAGCGTGCGGCCGGCGATGTCGTCGACGACCTGTGCCGAGATGTGCCGGCTGGACCGGGTGACGACAAGGCGCGGCCGCTCGGTCGTACCCGAGACCTTCTTTCGGACCCGCACCTGCCGGCGCAGCCGCGAAGCGGTCTTGCGGGCCGTGTGCTTGTTGTGTCGGACACCGATTGCCACTGTCACTTACCCGCCTTCCCGACCTTGCGGCGGACCTGCTCGCCGGCGTACCGGATGCCCTTGCCCTTGTAGGGTTCGGGCTTCCGCAGCTTTCGGATGTTGGCCGCGACCTCGCCCACCTGCTGCTTGTCGATGCCCTGGACCGCGAGCCGGGTGGGCGACTCGACTGTGAACGTGACACCGTCGGGAGCGTCGAAGGTGATCGAGTGGCTGTACCCGAGGGTGAACTCCAGCTGCGTCGGGCCTCTGGACAGCACCCGGTATCCGACACCGACGATCTCGAGCTTCTTCTCGAAGCCGTCGGTGACACCGGCGACCATGTTGGCGACGAGCGTGCGGGACAGCCCGTGCAGCGCCTTGCTCTGGCGTTCGTCGTTGGGACGCTTGAGCTCCAGCGCACCGTCGGTGTCGCGCGCGACGTCGATCGGCGCGGCAACGGTGTGCGACAGCGTGCCCTTCGGCCCTTTCACGGTCACCGTGCGACCGTCGATGGCGACGTCGACGCCGGAGGGCACGGCGACGGGGAGCTTACCGATGCGTGACATGTGCCTGCACTCCTTCCGTCACCAGACGTAGGCGAGGACTTCCCCGCCTACACCCTTGTAGTTGGCCTGACGGTCGGTGAGCAGGCCCTGCGAGGTCGAGATGATCGCGACGCCGAGGCCACCGAGCACCCTGGGCAGGTTGCTGGACTTGGCGTAGACACGCAGGCCCGGCTTGCTGATCCTGCGGACCCCGGCCAGCGAACGCTCCCGGCTGGGGCCGTACTTCAGCGAGAGCACGAGCGACCGGCCGACCGCGCCGGCGTCGGGCTCCTCGACCTTCCAGGAGCCGATGTAGCCCTCCTGCTGCAGGATCTCGGCGACGCCCGCCTTCAGCTTGCTGTAGGGCATCGTCACCTCGTCGTGGTACGCCTGGTTGGCGTTGCGCAGACGCGTCAGCATGTCTGCGATGGGATCGGTCATCGTCATGGGCTCATGGCCCCTTTCCGGCCGTGGTTTCGCGCCGCTCAGGCAAGGGGGCACGACCTTCGGCAATTGATGAGAATGGGACTACCAGCTGCTCTTGGTGATGCCGGGCAGCTCGCCGCGGTGGGCCATCTCACGAAGGCAGATGCGGCAGAGGCCGAACTTGCGGTAGACCGCCTTGGGCCGCCCGCATCGCTGGCACCGGGTGTAGCCGCGAACCTTGAACTTCGGCTTGCGGGACGCCTTGACTCTCAGTGCTGTCTTTGCCATCGCCTCAGGACTCCTTGAATGGAAAGCCGAGATGCCGCAGCAGGGCCCGGCCCTCGTCGTCGTTGCTCGCTGTCGTCACGACCGTGATGTCCATACCTCGGGAACGGTCGATCCGGTCCTGGTCGATCTCGTGGAACATCACCTGCTCGGTCAGGCCGAACGTGTAGTTGCCCCGGCCGTCGAACTGCCGCGGGGACAGTCCCCGGAAGTCGCGGATGCGCGGGAGGGCCAGCGTGAGCACCCGGTCGAGGAACTCCCACATCCGGTCACCACGCAGGGTCACGTGGGCACCGATCGGCATCCCCTCGCGCAGCTTGAACTGGGCGATGGACTTGCGCGCCCGGGTGACCGATGGCTTCTGCCCCGTGATCGCGGTCAGGTCGCGCACCGCCCCCTCGATCAGCTTGGAGTCCCGGGCCGCCTCGCCGACGCCCATGTTGACGACGATCTTGGTCAGAGCGGGCACCTGCATGACGTTTGAGAAGCCGAACTCCTCCCGCAGCGCGGGCAGGATCTCGTCGCGATAGCGCACCTTGAACCGAGGCATGGTGCGCTCGCTCTGGGTCGTCGTCATCAGGCCTCCTTCCCGGTGCGCTTGGCGACCCGGACACTGCGCTGCGCCGGGTAGGTCGAACCGTCCGAGCGCCGCTTGCTGACGTGGTCGCGGCGGAACGCCACCCGAGTGGGGACGGACTTGTGGTCGACCTCGACCAGCAGCATCACGTTGGAGACGTGGATCGATGCCTCCTGGGTGATGATGCCGCCGGTCGTCCCGGCCCGGCCACCGGCGTTGACCACCTTGGTGTGCCGCTTGATCCGGTTGATGCCCTCGACGATCACCCGGTCCTGCTCGGTCAGAACCGAGATGACCTTGCCCTCGGCGCCCTTGTCCTTGCCGGCGATGATCCGGACCCGGTCACCCTTCTTGATGTTCAGGCTCTTGGCCATCACAGCACCTCCGGAGCGAGCGAGATGATCTTCATGAACCTCTTCTCACGCAGCTCCCGGCCCACCGGCCCGAAGATGCGTGTCCCTCTCGGCTCGCCGTCTATCCGCAGGATCACCGCTGCGTTCTCGTCGAACCTGATGTACGAGCCGTCCGGACGACGGCGCTCCTTGATCGTGCGGACGATCACGGCCTTCACGACATCACCCTTCTTCACACTGGCCCCGGGGATGGCGTCCTTCACCGTGGCGACGATCACGTCCCCGATGCCCGCGTAGCGCCGTCCTGAGCCGCCGAGCACACGGATGCACAGGATCTGCTTGGCACCCGTGTTGTCGGCGACCTTCAGTCGCGACTCCTGCTGGATCATCGAATCTCCTGGTTGTCTCGCCGGTTCTCAACTCGCCGTGAGCCTGGCGGAACGTCACTGTGCCGACGTCGACCCTCGGTGGTCACGTGGAAGTCACTTGGCCTTCTCGAGGATTTCGACGACCCGCCAGCGCTTGGTGGCCGACATCGGGCGGGTCTCCATGATGACCACCCGGTCACCGACACCGCACTGGTTCTGCTCGTCGTGGGCCTTCAGCTTGCTCGTGCGTCGCAGCACCTTGCCGTACAGGGCGTGCTTGACCCTGTCCTCGACCGCGACGACGACTGTCTTCTCCATCTTGTCGCTGAGCACCAGCCCCTCGCGGGTCTTGCGCCCACCCCGCCCGCTGGTCCGGGTCCCGTTGCCCTGGGTTGTGTTCGTCTCGGTCACGTTCTCTCTCTCACTGCCGGTCTCGGTCATGCCGCGCCCTCGCCGGAGTCGCTGGTGTCGAAGGGTTCGGTGATGCCGAGCTCGCGCTCGCGCATGATCGTGTAGATCCGGGCGATCTCGTGCCGCACCGTACGCAGCCGTCCGTGGCTCTCCAGCTGCCCGGTCGCCGCCTGGAACCGCAGGTTGAACAGCTCCTGCTTGGCTTCGGCCAGCTTCTGGGCGAGCTCGTCCTCGGAGAGGTTGCGCAGCTCTCCGGCCGTGGTCACCGGGCTCATCAGAACTCACCCGCTTCCCGGCTGACGAAGCGGCACTTCATCGGCAGCTTGTGCATCGCCAGCCGCATCGCCTCGCGGGCGACGGGCTCGCTTATCCCGGAGAGCTCGAACATCACCCGCCCGGGCTTGACGTTGGCGATCCACCACTCCGGCGAGCCCTTACCCGAGCCCATCCGGGTTTCGGCCGGCTTCTTCGTCAGCGGCCGGTCGGGATAGATGTTGATCCAGACCTTTCCGCCGCGCTTGATGTGGCGTGTCATCGCGATCCGGGCGGACTCGATCTGCCGGTTGGTCACGTAGTGGCTCTCGACCGCCTGGATTCCGTAGTCGCCGAAGGCCAGCTTCGTCCCGCCCTTGGCCTTGCCGGTCCGCTTCGGGTGGTGCTGCTTTCGGTGCTTGACCCTGCGGGGGATCAGCATGGGTCAGCCCTCCTGTCCGGTTGCCGCGGGAGCGGCCGTCTCGGCCGGCTGGGCCGATGCCGGTGCCGGCGTCGTGGACACCGCCGGCTCGGTGGCCGGCCGGGCGCCTCGCTCGGGGCGTTCGGGGCGCCGGCGGGAGGTGGGACGTCCCCGTCCGGGTGCGGCGGCGCGGGCGGCGGCCTGGATCTCGCGCTCGGCCCGCGTACCCGCGACCTCGCCCTTGTAGATCCATACCTTGACGCCGATCCGCCCGAAGGTCGTCTTCGCCTCGTAGAACCCGTAGTCGATGTCGGCCCGGAGCGTGTGCAGGGGCACCCTGCCCTCGCGGTAGAACTCCGACCGCGACATCTCCGCGCCGCCGAGGCGGCCGGAGCACTGGACCCGGATGCCCTGCGCTCCTCCGCGCATCGACGTCTGCATGGCCTTGCGCATCGCCCGGCGGAACGACACCCGGCTCGACAGCTGCTCGGCGACCCCCTGGGCCACCAGCTGCGCATCGACCTCGGCGTTCTTGACTTCGAGGATGTTGAGCTGGACCTGCTTGCCGGTCAGCTTCTCCAGGTCGCTGCGCAGCCGGTCGGCCTCCGCGCCGCGACGACCGATGACGATGCCCGGCCGTGCGGTGTGGATGTCGACGCGGACCCGCTCGCGGGTACGCTCGATCTCGACCCGGGAGATCCCGGCCCGCTCCATGCCCTTGGTCAGCATCCGGCGAATCGCCACGTCCTCGCCGACGTAGGCCTTGTACAGCTTCTCGGCGTACCAACGGCTCTTGTGGTCGGTGGAGATCCCGAGCCGGAAACCGTGCGGGTTGACCTTCTGTCCCATCAGCGGGTCCTGCCCTTCCTGGGAGTGCTCTGCTCGGGCCGCGGTTGGACGACGACGGTGATGTGGCTGGTGCGCTTGAGGATCCGGTATGCGCGACCCTGAGCGCGCGGGCGGAACCGCTTCAGCGTCGGCCCCTCGCTGACCGTCGCCCTGGTGATCACGAGCGTGCCGCGATCGAGGCCCTCGACGGTGACCGCGTTGGACACGGCACTCTCGAGCACCTTGTACACCGGCTCGCTGGCCGCCTGCGGCGCGAAGCGCAGCACGGCGAGCGCGTCCTCGACGTCGCGGCCGCGCACCATGTCGACGACCCTTCGGGCCTTCATCGGTGTCACGCGGACGAAGCGTGCCACCGCGAAGGCCCCGGGCTCGTCGCCCAGCAGGCTGTTGCGCCGGGCGCTCACCCGCCTTCGCTCCATTACGGCCATCAGCTCTGTTCTCTCTCGTCGGTGGGCATGTCGTCGCTCGCAGATGTCAGCCGCATCAGCGGCGCCGGCTCTTGCGGTCGTCCTTGTCGTGACCGCGGAAGGTCCTGGTCGGCGCGAACTCGCCCAGCTTGTGGCCGACCATCGAGTCGGTGATGAAGACCGGCACGTGCTTGCGGCCGTCGTGCACGGCGAG